>JAIXVL010000128.1 GCA_027483045.1 Lysobacteraceae bacterium | reverse complement strand
CCACGCACCTGCCACAGGTGCCGCTGCCACTCGACAACGAGCGCAGCGCCCTCCTCCACCAACTCACGCTGGGTCTTGAGCCCACCACGCTGTGGTGGCTTTCCGGCTATCTGGCCGGCTTGGCGGGGCCCGCTCCGCGCTTCAGCGTGGCGACGCCGCCCGCGTTGAGTGCGGCAACCGTGGATGTCGCGGCCGACACACTGACCATTGTGTATGGCAGCCAGACCGGCAACGCCAAGCAGCAGGCCGAAGCGCTGCTGGCCGACGCGAGCGGCAAGGGATTGAAGACGCGCCTGCTGCGCGCCGATGCGTATCCCGTCGCCGAATTGAAGCGCGAAACGCAGTTGGTGGTGGTGATCAGCACACAGGGCGATGGCGACCCGCCCGATGATGCGCGCGGATTCGTGGAACACGTGCTGGGCCGTCGTGCGCCGAAGCTTGAGCAGTTGAGGTTCGCAGTGCTCGGCTTGGGCGATTCCAGTTATGCCAAGTTTTGCGAAATGGGGCGTGTGCTCGACGCGCGCTTCGTTGAACTCGGCGCCACGCGCTTGGCCGAACGCGGCGAGGCGGATGTCGACATCGATACTGTGGCCTTGCCCTGGCGTGCGTCCGTTTTGAGTGCTTTGGAGACACTGCTTCCAGCGCGCGTTGCATCGATTGCATCACTGAACGCGCCGCAAACCGTGGTTGCGAGCAGCGCGATCGCCCATCGCGACACGCCCGTACACGCTGAGCTGTTGGCGAATCTGCGCCTCACCAGCCGAAAAAGCGCGCGCGATACACGCCATCTGGAATTCGCGATTGATCCGACGGTACTGGACTACACCCCAGGCGATGCGGCCGGCGTGTGGCCCGAACAAGCCCCCGCGCTCGTGGATGCCCTGCTCGACGCCACTCAGTTGAATGGCAGCGAGCTAGTCACGCACGGAAAGGACACGCTGCCGCTTCGGCAATGGCTGCTAGAGCGCCGCGAACTCACGCGCTTGAATCGCCCGCTTCTGGCCGCACACGCCGCTCGCAGTGACAGCACCGCGCTTCAGGACACGCTCGCGCATGCCGACGCCAGCGCAGCACTTCTGCGCAGCACCCCGTTGTTGGATCTCTTGCAGGCGCACCCCGCCGCATGGAGCGCCGCGGATCTGGTGACCGCGCTTCGTCCCTTGGCACCGCGCCTGTACTCCATCGCATCCAGCCGCGCCGAAGTGGGCGATGAGTTGCATCTCACCGTGGCGCACGAAGTGTTCGAGGGCCGCGATGGCTTGCGCTACGGGACCGCCTCGCATTACTTGGCCACTCTGGCCGAGGGCGCCACGGCGCGCATCTTCATCGAGAAGAACGAACGCTTCCGTTTGCCCACCGATGCCAGCCGCGACGTCATCATGATTGGGCCCGGCACCGGCGTTGCGCCGTTCCGCGCATTCGTTCAAGAGCGTGCGGCCACCGGAGCGGCCGGGCGCAACTGGCTGTTCTTCGGCAGCCCGCATTTCCGCAGTGATTTTCTCTATCAAATCGAATGGCAGAAGGCACTGAAAGACGGTCGCCTGCATCGTTTGGATCTGGCCTTCTCACGCGATAGCGCTGAGAAGGTGTACGTGCAACATCGACTACGCGAGCAAGGCGCCGCGGTGTGGGCAGCGCTGCAACAGGGCGCGCATCTGTATGTGTGCGGCGATGCCACGCGCATGGCGCGCGATGTGCACAACGCCTTGCTGGATGTGGCACGCACGCATGGCGCGCTTGACGACGATGCCGCTGCCGATTTCCTTTCCGAACTTGAACGACAGGGCCGCTACGCCCGGGATGTGTACTAATGAGCGCCGCACCCGTCGAAGACATCAAGCGTGCCAGCCGAGGACTGCGCGGATCATTGCTCGAGAGCTTGGCCGACCCGATCACCGGCGCGCTGCGCGAGGCCGATCAAACGCTGATCAAGTACCACGGCAGCTACCAACAGGATGATCGCGATGTGCGCGAAGAGCGCCGCGTGACCAAGCTGGAGCCGGCCTACAGCTTCATGATCCGCACGCGCACGCCCGGCGGCGTTCTTACGCCCGAGCAGTGGCTGAAGCTGGATCGCGTGGCCAACGACTACGCCGAGCGCGGCTTACGCATCACCACGCGGCAGGCCATCCAATTCCATGGCGTGATCAAGACCGAACTGAAGTCCACCATGAAGGCCATCAACGCGGCCCTCATCGATACACTCGCCGCCTGCGGCGACGTGAATCGCAATGTGGCGGTGGCCGCCAACCCGTTGGTTTCCGGCTTGCACGCCACCGTGTATGCGCAGGCGGCGGCACTCTCCGAACACCTGCTGCCCAACACCCGCGCCTATTACGAAATCTGGCTCGACGAAGAACGTGTGGCCGGTGGCGACGAGGCCGCCGAGCCGGTGTATGGCCCCACGTATTTGCCGCGCAAATTCAAGATCGGCTTCGCCATTCCGCCCATCAATGATGTGGATGTGTATGCGCAGGATCTGGGCTTCATTGCCATCGTCGAGAACGATGCGCTCGTCGGCTACAACGTGGTGGTGGGCGGCGGCATGGGCAGCACGCATGGTGATGCCGAGACCTATCCCCGCCTTGCCGATGCGCTGGGCTTCATTACGCCCGAGCAACTGATTCCCGTGGCGACCGCCGTGGTGACCGCGCAGCGTGATTTGGGCAATCGCACGGTGCGTAAGCGTGCGCGCTTGAAGTACACCATCGACGATCACGGTTTGGATGTGTTTCGCGCCGAGGTCGAACAGCGCAGCGGCATCACGCTGGAAGCCTCGCGCCCGGTCGACTTTGCCCACAACGGCGATCGCTTTGGCTGGGTGCAGGGTGAAGACGGCCGCGCCCATCTCACGCTGCGCGTCACTGCCGGCCGCTTGCAAGACGGAGAAGCAGGCTTGTGGCAAACCGGCTTGCGTGCCATTGCCGAGCAACTGCAAAGCGACGGCAGCGGCGAATTCAGGCTCACGCCCAACCAGAATCTGGTCATTGCAGCCTTGCGCCCCGATCAACGCGAGCGCATCGATGCACTGGTGGGCACCTACGGCCTGGACTACTTTCGTCGCGCCACGCCCTTAGCGCTGAATTCTCTGGCCTGCGTGGCGCTGCCGACCTGCGGCTTGGCCATGGCCGAAGCCGAACGCTATCTGCCGGCGCTGTTGGAAAAGGTGGAAGCGCGCCTCGCACGTCACGGTCTGCGAGACGCCGACATCCATCTGCGCATCAGCGGTTGCCCGAACGGTTGCTCGCGACCCTTTCTGGGCGAAATTGCGCTGGTGGGCAAGGCTCCCGGCCGTTACAACCTGATGCTGGGCGCGGACCATCGCGGTGCCCGCTTGAACGCGCTGTACCGCGAGAACATCGACGAAGCGCAGATTCTCGACGCCTTAGAGCCACTGTTCGCGTCCTATGCCGCAGAGCGCTCGGCGCATGAGCGCTTCGGTGATTTTCTGGTTCGGCAGAACGTCGTGAAGCCCAAGCCCGGCCCAATCCCAGTGGTGCTGGCATGAGCGCCACCAATCACGTAGCCGCCAATTCCGAAACACTGATTGCACCGATTGCCTTTGCAGAGGCCTGGCACAGCGATGCTGCCCTACAAACCTTGAACGTGTGGCTGGACGAGCGAACAGCACAGGAGCGCGTGGCTTGGGCCTTGGCGCATGCCCCCTCTCGCGCTGTGATGTCATCCAGCTTCGGCGCGCAATCAGCGGCGGCATTGCATCTGGTCACTCGTATCACGCCGGAACTGCCCGTACTTCTTGTCGATACCGGCTATCTGTTTCCTGAAACCTACCGCTTCGCCGATGCGCTACAAGCGCGCTTGCAGTTGAACCTGCAGATCGTTCAACCCGAAGAATCCGCCGCGCATTTCGAAGCACGCCATGGCGCGCTGTGGGAAAAAGGCGTCGAAGGCATCGAGCGCTACAACGACTTGCGAAAAGTGCGCCCCATGCAGGATGCGCTTCATCGGCTCGGGGCAGGCCTATGGATTGCCGGCCTACGTCGCAGCCAATCGGAAAGCCGCGCGCAGCGGCAAGTCTTGGAGCGTCACGGCACGCGCTGGAAGCTGCACCCCCTCGTTGATTGGACCGACCGCGATGTCGGGCGCTACCTCAGCGAGCATGCGCTTCCGTATCACCCGCTATGGGAGCAAGGCTATGTCTCGATCGGCGATGTGCACACCACGCGTCCGCTGTCTGCGGAAGTGAGCGCGCAGGAGACGCGCTTCTTCGGCTTGAAGCGCGAATGCGGATTGCACGAGGCGGTGTGATTGCCAGCAGCACTCAGCTCGTAATGTCCTGACTCAACTCCACCCAAGTCGGTGGCGTGGGCCACACCGATTCCTGATGCCCGCCCAAGACCCGCTGCAGATCGTGGCGATCCAATTGCGGTGCCAAGTGGCGGAATAGATCGAAGGCATAGCGACGCAGCACCCGCTCCTTCGGCACCACGGCCCACGCGGTGCACTCAGGCAACACGGGCGGCGGCGGAAGCACCACAAGATCCGCATCGGCAATGGCACTCACGGCCATTTCAGCCAAGATGCCAACGCCCAGTCCGGCGCGCACATAGGTCTTGATCAGATCGGCATCGTGCGCGGTCATCGCCACGGTCGGGCTGAGGCCCTCGTTCGAGAACGCACGCCGCAAGGAACTCTCGGGTTGGCTGGTGCTGTGGTAGCTCACCAAGGGGTGCGCCGCGAGTTCAGCCAATGTGGGCGCGCGCCCCAAAGTGGCCAACGCATGGCCTTTGGGCACCACCACCACGCGCCGCCAGCGGTACAGCGGAATGGCGTAGCCCCCGGTGGGCGCCGCGCCCACGCTGCTGACAATGGCGATATCGGCATTGCCCTTCGCCAAATGCGGCAGCACGTCGTTGTCGGCCAACGACTGCAACTGCACACCCACTTGCGGGTAGCTGCGATTGAGCGCACCAATCGCTGCGGGCAGCACAAACCGCGCCTGCGTGTGCGTGGTGGCGAGGTGCAGGGTGCCTGCCGCTTCACCGCGCTCGTTCGATGCAAACGCGCGAATGTTCGCGGCTTCCGCCACAGCGCGGCGCGCGTGCACCAGCACCACGCTGCCAGCCTCGGTAATGGCTTCCAAGCTGCGGCCTTTGCGTTGGAACAGCAAAAAGCCCAGCTCGTCTTCGAGCTGTTTTAACTGTTTGGAAATGCCGGGCTGTGTGGCATGCACCTTTTCGGCGGCCAGGGTGATGTTCAAGCCAGCGTCGGCAATAGCAATGAGGTAGCGCAGTTGAGTCAGGGTCATGGGTCGAGAAAAAGCCGGAGTGGGCCCGGTGGCGTGCTTGCCCGGGTAGCCATCCATTCATCGCGATGAAACGATAAATAAGTCGAGCCGTCCAGCAAATTCTGATAACCAGCGGTTATATGCAAGCGCCTGCAGGGCATTTCCAGCCCGCCGCCCCTCGGGCCTAGCTTGGCAGCCCTACCCTTTGCTGCTGGTTCGTCTTATGCCTTCGCCGCTGTTCCCCGCCTTTCTCGACCTTGCCGGCCGCCGTGTGCTGCTGGTGGGCGGCGGCGTGGTGGCGCGACGCAAGGCCGAAGCCCTGCTCGAGGCCGGGGCGTCGCTGCTGGTCGGCGCCCCGGCTCTCGAGCCGGTTCTCTCGCGCTGGGCGGCCGAGGGCCGCTTCACCCATCTGGATGGTCGGTTTGTGCCGGAATGGCTCGAGGGTGCGTGGCTGGTGATTGCCGCCACCGACGACGCCGAAGTGAATGCCCACGTCGCCGCAGAGGCCACCGCCCGGCACATCTGGGCCAACGTGGTGGACGACGCGCCGCGCTGCAGTTTTCAAGTTCCCGCGCGCATTGAGCGTGGCCCACTGCAAGTGGCCATCAGCAGTCGCGGTGAAGCACCCATGGTGGCGCGTTGGGTGCGCGAAACGCTGGAAGCCACTCTCGACGAAGGTTTGGGCACCTTGGCCGAATGGTTGGGTGCACGCCGCGAGGCCTTGCGCACGCGCTTCCCCGAGACCACACGCCGCCGGCAAATCATCGAACGCGTTTTGCGCGGTCCGGCCGCCGATGCGCTGCGTCGCGGCGATCACATCGCGGCCGAGGCCCATTTCGAAGCCGCCTTGAACGAAACTCCTGCGCTCATCGGCACCGTTGCGCTCGTGGGCGCCGGCCCCGGCGATCCGGGTTTGCTCACGCTGCGCGGCCTTCGCGTACTCAACCAAGCGGATGTGATTCTTCACGACCGCTTGGTGAGCCCCGAAGTGCTGGCGTTGGCGCGCCGCGATGCCGAAAGAATTGAAGTCGCCAAAGAAGCCGGCACACACCACACCACCCAAGAGCGCATTCATGCGCTGATGATTGAGCACGCGCGCGCCGGCAAGCGCGTGGTGCGATTGAAGGGCGGCGACCCCTTCGTGTTCGGGCGCGGCGGCGAAGAGTTGGAAGCGCTGCGCGCTGAAGGCATTCCTTTCGAAGTCGTGCCTGGCATTACCGCTGCACTCGCCTGCGGCGCGTATGCCGGCATTCCGCTAACGCATCGGGATCACGCGCAATCGCTGCGCCTCGTCACTGCGCATTGCCGCAACTCCATCGACACGCTGGATTGGCAGGCTTTGGCGCAGGAACGACAAACCCTCGTGGTGTACATGGGCGTGCAAGGGCTCGACACCTTGCGCGAAAAACTGATCGCCCACGGCCGCGCACCGAACACACCATTTGCCCTCATCGAAAACGGCTCACGTCCCGAGCAGCGCGTGGTCTTGGGCACCCTCGCCGATCTTCCCGAACGGGCCGCCCAAGAGCGCGTACGCTCACCGGCACTGCTGATTCTTGGCGAGGTGGCAGGCTTGGCCGAATCGCTGCACTGGTTTGGCGCAGCCCCGCTCACCTCAAGGCCGGTCTCACTCGCCGCCTGACCCTATCCCTCTCTGCCAAACGACTCGGAATACCCACATGGCCCTTTACTCCAACATCCTCGACACCGTCGGCCGCACACCCATCGTCAAACTGCATCGCCTCGGTCCGAAGCACGTCGATCTGTACGTCAAGGTCGAGTACTTCAATCCCGGTGGCTCAGTGAAAGATCGCCTCGCGCTTGCGATCGTGCTTGATGCGGAAAAACGCGGCGCGTTGAAGCCCGGCGACACGATTGTGGAAGCCACTTCGGGCAACACCGGCGTGGCACTGGCCATGGTCGCTGCGGCGCGCGGCTACAAGTTTGTGGCGGTGATGACCGAAACCTTCTCCATTGAGCGCCGCAAACTCATGCGCGCTTATGGCGCGAAAGTCATCCTCACGCCGGCCGCCGAACGCGGCAGCGGCATGGTGCGCAAAGCCAAAGAATTGGCTGAAAAGCACGGCTGGTTCCTGGCTAGCCAGTTCGAGAACGAAGCCAATCCCGCCTTCCATCGCAACACCACGGCGCCGGAAATCCTTCAGGACTTCTCGGGCAAGCGTCTCGACTACTTCGTCGCTGGCTGGGGCACCGGCGGCACGCTCACCGGCGTGGGCCAAGTGCTGAAACTGGCACGCCCCGAAGTGAAGGTGATCACCTCCGAACCGGCAGGTGCGCAGCTCCTGGCCGGCAAAGAATGGGCACCGCACAAGATTCAGGGCTGGACGCCCGATTTCGTTCCCGCCGTGCTCGACCGTTCGGTGGTCGACGACAACGTTCCCGTCGACGACATCACCGCGCGCGACACCGCGCGTCGCCTCGCTGCAGAGGAAGGCATCTTGGTCGGCATCTCCAGCGGCGCAACCCTGGCCGCTGCGTTGAAGGTCGCCGAAACCGCGCCCGAAGGCTCGGTG
>JAIXVL010000223.1 GCA_027483045.1 Lysobacteraceae bacterium | reverse complement strand
TTTTCGACAGCGCCAACTGCGCCAACAAATCGGCCTCGTCCATCGCGTGCTTCGGTGTGGCCAACAAAGCCACCGCCAGCAAGTTGATGGGATTCACATCAGCCGAGCCATTGATGTTGACGTGGATGCGCTCTGCCAGCTCATCGACGACATCGGAGAACCATTCCGGCTTGGCATCGGGATTGCCGCTTTGCTCGCGCCAATCCGGCGCGCGACGCGCCAGCACTTCTTCCAAGTGAATGGGCTCACCAAAGCTCACGGCCACTTGGCCGTAACGCCGACGCATCACGCCCAAGGCCGCCATCACCAGCGCGCCCACGCTTTCTTCCTGTTTGGCGCGACCGGTCAACTCACCCAGATAGCTGTCGCCTTCGATCAGCTTTTCGTAGCCGATGTACACCGGCTGAAACACCACCGGCTTGCGCGGTGCGCGCAGGAAAGCGCGCAGGGTCATTGCGATCATGCCGCCCTTGGGCTGCAGCAACCGACCCGTACGCGAGCGACCACCCTCGATGAAGTACTCAATCGAAAAACCTTCGCCGACCAACTGCGCCACGTATTCGCCCAGCACCGTGGTGTAGAGCACGTTGCCCTTGAAGCTGCGACGGATGAAGAACGCACCACCACGACGCAGGATGGGCCCGATGATCGGCAGATTGAGGTTGATGCCCGCCACGATGTGCGGCGGAACAATGCCGTTCTTGTAGAGCAGGTAGCTCAACAAGAGGTAATCCATGTGGCTGCGATGGCTGGGCACATAAATCACTTCGCGCCCAGGCGCTACGGCCTTGAGCTTGTCGAGGTGATGCATCTGCACGCCATCGTAGATGCGGTTCCAGAAGGCCTGCAGGCCAAACGACAGCGAACGCACGACCGGATGCGAGTAATCGGCCGCGATTTCCCAAGCGTACTTGTAGGCTTTCTTCCACGCGTCAGCAGTCGTGGTGCCATCGCGGCGCGCGGTGTCGGCAATCGCTTTGCGCACGGGTTCGGCATCGATCACGCGATCGACCAGCAAACGGCGCGTTGAAAGATCGGGGCCAATGATGGCCTCGCGCACGCGGCGGAAATGCGCACGCAGGACGCGTGCCGTTTTGCGCACAGCGCGTTCGTGCGACAGCTCTTCGCTCACGATCTCGCGCACGGGGAAGCCCGGCGAGAAGCGCACCACGGTGCCGCGGCCATTCAACAGAATGGCCAGCAAGCGGCGGAAGCGGCCCACCAGCGCCCAGTTTTCGGAGAACAGCACCGAGAACCATCCGCTTTGTCGATCCGGCGCGCGCCCCACAAGAATGGACACCGGCACCAGCTGCACATCGTTCTGCGGATTCAAGCGATGCGCCATCAACAGACGCGCGAGGGCGTCGGAGTGGCTCTTGTTCGCCGGGCGGCCAATGCTGCCGTTGCGACGACGCGAGAGCGCCACATACGCGCGGCCTCGGCCCAGCGGATCACCCGGCAACGGCGCAAGCGGTGAAGGCAGGCCCGCATCGCGACAGGCGCGATCGAGGATGAGCATGTTCGACAGGCCGTAGTGCTCGAGCACGTAGCACACGGGGCGATCGATCTGGATCGGCGGCACTTCCGGATCGCGGGTGATCTCGATCCAAGGATTAAGCACCGCTTCCATGAAGCGCGCCCACCACGGCGGGCGCACATAGCCAGTAATCGGAGGAGGAGTCATCGCGGCGCCACCGATCAGGGTGCCGGCACGGCCGCAGGCGCGGGCACGTTGCTCGACGCCGCGGCTGCAACAGCCGCAGCTTCAGTCGCAGCGCGCGCAGCGGCAATGTCTTCATTGAGGCTTTGCACCGCATCTTCGCGGTACCAGCCGCCATCGATCAGCACCATGGGCTGCTCGAAGCGCACGGTTTGCCCCATCAGGGGGTAGCTCACCTGCACCACGGCGCGATTGCCTTCCAAGGCAATCACTTTGCCGTCCACCTGCGACAGAGCCGCGTCCACATCAATGCCGTAGGCCGTGGCCAAAGACTTGCCGCCGCGGAACGCGATGCCGGCTTTTTCCAGCATCGGCGCGTAGTCCAAGGCGCTGGCCTCTTGCATGGTGGGCAGCTGCAAAGCGCGAGCCGTGCTCACCACCACGCCAATGGCCGCTTTGGCGCGCGCCGGGTCGGTAAACGTTTCCTGATTGCTCGCCCAGGTCTTGAACGCGTCGACCAAGCCTTGCGCGTGCGCCTTCTCGGCGTCGCTCAAGCTGCCACTGGCCGCCACGGAAGCGGTGGCGAAGCCCGCCATCATGTTGACGCCCACGCTCCACTTCGGGCCCATCTCTTGGGCCAAGGCGGCCAAGCGCGGCTCGGCCTTGGCCCAAAGCGCGGCTTCGGCGTCGGGCGCGGTGAGTTCCTGCATGAGGGCGGCGTAGCGCTCGGCCTGCGCGGGTTCAATCGGGTTGGCGCTGGCCAACTTGTAACGCCACACCATGGGCTGCTCTGCCTGAAGGGCGGGCGGCACGCTCAAGGCGTTGAAGCGAGTCAAATCGCCCTCGTGCAGGGCTTCAGCCAAGGCCTTTACGGCGGCCACGGGTTCGTCGGGCGCGCCTTCGACAGCCTCGGGTTCGGAATGGCAGGCCACGCCCAGCAACAGGGCGGCCACAAGGAGCCAGCGAGTCCAGCGGTTCAGCAAGGGAAACCCCAGCACATGCGAAGGACGGCGGAGGTTAGCAGATCGACCCTTAAGCCCTTGTTGGCGCCAAGCCCTCAATAGCGAAGTGCGTCACGCTTTTTCTGACGCTGCTGCTCGGCCGGAAGTCTGCGGTCGTTGCCATACAGGGCAGGCTCCCAGCTGCCATAGGTCGGGTTGGCCAAGGTGAACCAGCGTTGGCCCACCCAAGCATCGAAGCCCTGCAGCTGCGCGGCACGGGCCGCCGAGGCGTTGTCGGTGATGCTGAAGAAGTCACCGAGCTGGTCACCGAACTGCATGAGCACGCGGTAGCGCTGGGCCACGAACTTGCGGCGGCAGCCCTTGTCACTGCCTTTGGACTCGCAGCCGGGGGTGGGCGCGCCCAAGCCCAGGAACTGCGCTTCCGCCGGGACGGGGAAGCCCACCGCCGCGAGATTGGCGCGCGTGTCGGCCGACATGCCGTGCTCACGGTTGGTCAGATAAATCATGGTGATGCCGCGCTTGGCCGCGGCTTGGGCGAACTCGGGCGCGCCAGCCACCGCCGGCGCTTTGCGCTCGGCGACCCACGCGGCCCAGGTGGCGTCGTCGAAGCGCGCATCGTCGCGAATCAGTCGCGCCTGATAGGCACTGTTGTCGAGCACGGTTTCGTCCACGTCGACCACGATGGCCGGCGGCAGGCCCGCCAAGGGCGCCACGCGGTCTTCAGGGCTCAGGGCGTCCCACGCAGCGTCGGCCAAGGCCGCATCCA
>JAIXVL010000018.1 GCA_027483045.1 Lysobacteraceae bacterium | reverse complement strand
TCCCGTCGTGTTCGACTCGCTATGTGTATTGGCCACATAAGGACCGAAGGTATCGAGCAGTTGCTGCTCAATCGGCGCGTACAAGCGGCCACTGGCGGTCCAATCGGCGTACACGATGTGCTGCGCACCAAAAGGCGATTCAAAGGTTTGCGCGTTCCCGATGATGTGTTCGCGGAACGGCTGGAAATAGCTTTCAAGCGAGGATGTCACGTGTGGCCCCAACCTTGGCCGCGTGCGGATGCGGCTCAGTAATCCGCCAATCTTCGCAGAGATGCGTACTCATGGACGAACCAGCCGCTGCCGCCGGTGTTCGCCAATTGAACCGCGGCTGCGGCCACGGCGGCTCCCTCAATGGCGCGATAGCGCTGAAGTGGACCCAAAAGCAAAGGGTTGTAGAACGGCGCCAGAGCCCGGGCCACTTGTTCACCTGGGCGTTTTTCCGAGCGATCACCCAGCAAAACCCCGGGGCGCAAAATGTCGACTCGAGGAAAATTCTGCTCGGCCAAGCCGCGCTCGGCTTCGGCCTTCACGCGCAGATAGAAATTGCCTGACTTGGGACTCGCCCCCACCGACGACACCAGAATGGCGTGTCGCGCCCCGAGGGAGCGCGCCAAAGAGGCGAACTTCAGCACCAGGTCGCGATCCACCGCGACAAATGCCGCCTGATTCCCCGCTTTGGACATGGTCGTGCCCAGGGCGCAAATCCAGACATCCGCTTTCATCGCGCCCAAAGAGCGTTTCAAGCCACTGTCAGTGCTGCGGCCCGCATTCTTACCCTCGTAAACGGGATTGGTCAGCCGCACCGATTGCATGGCCAAGGGCTTGCGCGTGGGTGCCACCACTTCCACGGTTTGGCCGGTGGCGAGCAGGCGTTTCAGAACCTCGGTTCCCACCAAGCCCGACGCCCCGGAAAGCAACACGCGCAGCACAGGCGCGGTGTTTTCGGAAAGAGGGAGGCTCGTTTGCATGGGAAGGAGCTGTGCACGAGGCGTGAAAGACGCCCGAAGTTAGCACGCACCCCCCGCTGAAACTCTGATGAAGAACACGCTTCTTGCGCGCCGGCACTGCCCCCAGCGCATTTGAATGAATGCGAATGATTCGTGCATAATAACCATTCGCATTTGCATGATTCCCCAAAGATGCCACGCCTCACACCTCTCGCCTTCGCCGTTGTCACCGCCCTCGCTGCGTTTTCGGTTCACTCCGCCCCCATGCCAACGCCCGATCCAGCGGCAGGCGCGCGGCCGAGTAAGCAGACACTGGCCACCATTGAAGTGGTGGGCACGCGCGTGGCTCCGGATGCTGCTGAAGGAAGCGCCGCGATCCTTGACCAGAGCGTCATCGTGTCCAGCCGCGCTCTCACGGTGAACGAAGTGCTGCGCAAGGTGCCGGGCGTGACCGTGCGCGACGAAGAGGGCTTCGGACTTCGCCCGAACATCGGTATTCGCGGTAGCAACCCAACGCGATCAACAAAGGTGTTGCTGCTCGAAGACGGTCTGCCCGCGATGTATGCGCCTTACGGCGACAACGCCAGCTACTACCACGCGCCGATTCAGCGCTATGACCGCATCGAAGTGCTGAAGGGCGCGGGACTGCTGCGCTTCGGTCCGCAAACCATCACTGGCGCCATCAACTACATCACCCCGACGCCGCCCGAAGAGTTTGCCGGCCACCTGCAACTCTCGGCAGGAACCCGAGGCTTTGGTGCTCTGCACGCCAGCCTTGGTGGCAATAACCTGCTGGTCGACCTGGGCCACAAGCAAGGCGACGGCGCGCGAGACAACACGCACCTGAAGCAAACCGATCTGTTCGCCAAGTACCAGTGGCAGGTGAGTGACACGCACGCCCTCACCTTCCGCGCCAATGCACTGCAAGAAGAATCGGAAGTGGGCTATTCCGGCATTACCGACGCCGAGTACCGCAACTTTGGTGCGCAGTACTACCCTTTCGAGAATGACCTGTTCGATATCCGCCACACCGCGTTCTCGGCCAGCCACGCCTGGACTCCGCGCGACGGTATGCAGTTGCTGACCTCGGCCTACTACAGCGAATTTCTGCGCGATTGGTGGCGTCAATCCAGCACCACCAGCGACACCCAATGCGGCACCGCTTACCGCGATGCGCGCTACCGCGGCGAGCGAGTGAATCCAGCCCTGTGCAACTCGGCACAAGGCCGACTGCGCAATTACTACACATGGGGCGTCGACTCACGGCTCTCCTTCAACACCAACGCGTTCGGCGGTAAAGGCAGCAGCGAAGTCGGACTGCGCTGGCACGAAGAAGATCAGCTCCGTTACCAGGTCAACGGCACATCGCCTGCAGCCCGCTCCGGCGTTTTTGTCGAGAACAACCTTCGCACAGCCCAAGCGCTGTCGGGCTTTGCAACGACCACGTTTGACTTCGGCAGCGTGCAACTCACGCCCAGCCTACGTCGGGAGCAAATTGACTTCGGCCGACGCAACCGGTTACCGGGCGGAGCCGCGGGCAGCGATGTTGTTGGCGAAACCACGTGGGGTCTTGGCCTTGATTGGTCCTTGAGTGACACCTTGGTCGCCTACGCCTCGGCACACGAAGGCTTCGCGCCGCCGCGCGTCGAAGACCTCATTGCCAGCAATGGCTTGAGCACCACAGTGAATGCCGAGAAAAGTCTGAACGTGGAGGCCGGCTTGCGTGCTCGCTGGAACGGCATCGACATCGAGACCACCGTGTTTCGCAATGCGTTCGACAATCAGCTGGTTGTCGGCTCGATTGCGGGCGGCACCACGCCTCTGGCGCAAGGGGAAACCGAATACGCAGGCTTGGAATTCGCCGCGGGCGTCAACCGCAACGCATTGCAGTCGCGCGATGGCGAGTTCTACGCCAATCTGGCGGTGACCTGGTTGCCGACGGCGGATCAGAACACCGTCCTGCGCCGAGTGGACAACGGCCAAGCCGCCAATGGCAGCGTGGCGGGCAATCGCTTGCCCTATGCCGCCGATCTGAGCACCACGTTCCGCGTGGGCTATGTGCAAGGCGCATGGGATGCCTCAGTTGAAGTGCAGCAGACCGGACGCCAGTGGGCCGACTTCGCCAACACTCGCCACCCATTGGTCAACGGCGATGGCCAAGTCGGCCAGCTGGACAGCTACGCGGTTTGGAACGCAACGCTCAACTACGAACCCGACTTGCTGGGCTGGAGCGGCTATGTGGCCATCAAGAACCTGACTGATCGCGAATACATCGTTGATCGAACGCGCGGCATTCTGTTCGGCAATCCGCGACAGATCGTTCTGGGTGCGCGCTACGCCTGGTGATCGCCAGACTTCTCGGGGCGTATGCTCAGCTGCATCGCCCCTAGGAGCCCGCCCATGCGCCTCACCATTCGCTCGGCCTTTGTGCTGAGTTTTGCTGCCGCAATAGCCATCAGCGTTGCGCCACCGGTCGGGGCGCAATCCGCTTTGGAAAGACAGCTGCGCGATCGCCTTGGCGGCTCCAGCAACACGGGTAACGCGAGCCTCAACGAGCGTGACGCGAGCAGCGGCATCAAGGAAGCGCTTGCTCAGGGTGTAGACCGCTCGATTCGGCAACTGGGCCGCACTGACGGCTTTCTGCAAGATCAGGCCGTGAAAATTCTGGTGCCAGAAAAGCTTCGCCGCGTCGCTGATCTTGCGCGTCGAGCGGGCGCTGGTCGGCAAGTCGATGAATTTGAAACATCCATGAATCGCGCTGCTGAAAAAGCGGTTCCGGCTGCAGCTTCCATCTTGTCGGACGCCGTTCGGCAAATGAGCGTTCAAGACGCCATTGGCCTTGTGCGCGGCGGCGACACCTCGGCAACCGATTTCTTCCGTCGCAGCAGCGAACAAAAACTGTTTGAGGCCTTCCGCCCGATCGTGGCCAGACAAACAGCTCAGGTCGGCGTGACCCAAAAGTACAAAGCGTTTAGCGGGAAAGCCGGCGGCGGCGCGCTGGGGGCGCTGATCGGAGGCGGAACCGCAGGCAGCAGTCCGGCTGACTTAGACGACTACGTCACTCGCGAAGCAATCGACGGCCTGTTCTCGGTGATTGCCGAGCAGGAGAAGCAGATCCGCAGCAACCCCGCTGCGCGCACCACCGACCTGCTGCGACGCGTGTTCCGCTGAGCACAGAAACGAGTACGGCGCCTTTCGGCGCCGCGCTCAATGCTTGATTGCCTGCGCTTACTCGACCACCACCGGAATACCCAAACTCTTGGCCGCGATCTTCGCCTTCCACTCGGCCGGGCCGGTGGTGTGCACCGATTCGCCGCGCGAATCCACGGCCACGGTCACCGGCATGTCTTTCACCTCGAACTCGTAGATCGCCTCCATGCCGAGGTCGGCGAAGCCGACGACCTTGGCGGCCTTGATCGCTTTCGAAACCAAGTAAGCCGCGCCGCCCACGGCCATCAAGTAAGCACTTTGGTGCTTCTTGATCGCTTCGATGGCCACCGGGCCGCGCTCGGCCTTACCCACCATGCCGAACAAGCCGGTTGCCGCAAGAACCTGCTCGGTGAACTTGTCCATGCGCGTGGCGGTGGTGGGGCCGGCCGGGCCCACCACTTCATCGCGCACCGGATCGACTGGGCCGACGTAGTAGATGAACTTGCCGGCAAGGCTGACCGGAAGCGGCTCGCCCTTGTTGAGCATGTCGACCATGCGCTTGTGCGCGGCGTCGCGGCCGGTCAGCAGCTTGCCGTTGAGCAGCAGCACGTCGCCGGGTTTCCAGCTTGCGATCTCGTCCTTGGTGATCGCATCGAGGTTGACGCGCTTGCCCTTCGACGCGTCGTAGGTGAGCTCCGGCCAGTCCTCCAGCGACGGCGGTTCCAACATCACCGGGCCGCTGCCATCCAGCGTGAAGTGAGCATGCCGCGTGGCCGCACAGTTCGGAATCATCGCCACCGGCAAATTCGCGGCGTGCGTCGGGAAGTCCTTCACCTTCACGTCGAGCACGGTCGCCAAGCCACCCAAGCCCTGCGCACCGATGCCGAGCGCGTTCACCTTCTGGAACAGTTCGATCCGAAGCTCTTCTGCGCGATTGGAGGCTCCGCGCGCGATCAGGTCCTGAATGTCGATCTCTTCCATCAAGGATTCTTTCGCCAGCAGCATGGCCTTCTCGGCAGTGCCGCCGATGCCGATGCCCAGCATGCCCGGCGGGCACCAGCCCGCGCCCATTGTCTGCACCGTCTTCAGCACCCAATCCACAATGGAATCGGATGGATTCAGCATCGCGAACTTCGACTTCGCCTCCGAACCGCCACCCTTCGCCGCCACGATCACATCGACC
>JAIXVL010000028.1 GCA_027483045.1 Lysobacteraceae bacterium | reverse complement strand
TCACGCCGGCCGAAAGACAAAAAGCGGCTCCGCAGCAATTGAAGAATGTTGGCGTTGATGTACCGAAACTCTTGAGTGGGGCTTGACCGCGAGGGCGAGGGCATTGAGAATACGCACCCCGCCCGAATAGCTCAGCCGGTTAGAGCACTTGACTGTTAATCAGGGGGTCGTTGGTTCGAGTCCAACTTCGGGCGCCAAATGAAACAAGGGCTTGCGAGTATCGTCGCAGGCCCTTTTTCTTTGGGCCTGAAAAGTGGGGCCCGTCAGCTCCTGCAGTTCGGTGTGCTTGACGTTGGCTTCGCCACCCGTGCGCGCCCGCCCACATTGATGATGAGCAGCCGCCGGGCTTCCAGCTCGCGGTCGCAGAGGCGCAAGGTGATGTTGGTGCCTGCAGAGCGGCCATCAGGACGGAAGCTCACCTGCTGACGCCGCCCGGTATCCACGATGTGCAGGCCTGAGAAATCACTCTTCGTTTGCACGCGCAAGACTTCCTCGTTGGAGTCGCGCACCCGATTGCCATTGCGGTCTTCAAAGGTCATGGCGCCTTCCGACCAGGCTCCCGAGAAAATGCAAGTTTCATTGTCCTGCGTGCGGCACACCGTGACGTAGCGGCGCCGAGTGATGGCTTCGCTGCGGGCGAACGCCAACTCCGTTTGGAATCGACCGGCCACCGTAGCCATCTTGGTGTTGTCGATCACGGTCGTGAACGCCGGAATGGCCAAAACCAGCAGCACGGCGCTCAGGCTCACGCTCAACATCAGTTCAATCAGCGTCATTCCCTTGGTTGTTCTCATGCATTCACCTTTCTTTGGAGGCATGCACTTTCGTCAAGTCGCAGGGGGCTTCGCTGTCGGCACACGTGCCGAAACCACGTAAGAATTTCGCGCGCGCGCCTATACTCGACAGTTGCCCGATTGCCGACTGCCATGAGCCAAGCGTTCCGCCTTCACTCCGATTACCGCCCCGCAGGCGACCAGCCCGCCGCTATTGAGCGGCTGGTCGAAAACTTCGAGTCGGGTCTGGCGAAGCAAACGCTTCTGGGCGTCACGGGTTCGGGCAAGACCTACACGATTGCGAACGTTGTCGAGCGCATTCAGAAGCCCACCTTGGTTCTGGCGCCAAACAAGACGCTGGCGGCGCAGTTGTATGGCGAGTTCAAATCCTTCTTTCCCGACAACGCGGTGGAGTACTTCGTCAGTTACTACGATTACTACCAGCCGGAGGCCTATGTGCCTTCAACCGACACCTTTATCGAGAAAGACAGCGCCATCAACGAGCACATCGAGCAGATGCGCTTGTCGGCCACCAAAGCCCTGTTGGAGCGCAAGGACGCATTGATTGTCGCGTCGGTTTCCGCGATCTACGGCCTTGGCGACCCCAACGAATACTTCAAGATGGTGCTGCACATGGTGCGTGGCGAGCGCATCGATCAGCGTGAGCTGATTCGTCGCCTGACGGAAATGCAGTACACGCGCAATGACATGGAGCTGCGTCGCGGCAACTACCGCGTTCGCGGCGAAACCATCGACGTGCATCCAGCGGAAAGTGAAGACGAAGCACTGCGCGTTGAGCTTTTCGACGGAGAGATTGAGCGCATTTCGCAATTCGATCCGCTCACGGGTGAAGTGACGCGCACCGTGCCGCGTTTCACGCTCTATCCGAAATCGCATTACGTCACCACGCGCAGGACCGTGCTCGATGCATTGGAGACCATCAAGGCAGAGTTGCGTGAGCGCCTCGAATGGTTCTACGCCAACAACAAGCTGGTCGAGGCGCAGCGTTTGCAGCAGCGCACGCAGTTTGATGTGGAGATGCTCGCCGAGATCGGTTTTTGCAAAGGCATTGAGAACTACAGCCGGCACTTAACCGGTCATATGCCCGATGAGCCGCCGCCGTGTTTGTTTGATTACCTGCCGCCCGACGCCTTGCTGGTGGTGGACGAGTCGCATGTGACCATTCCGCAGCTCGGCGGCATGTTCAAAGGCGACCGGTCGCGTAAGCAAACCTTGGTGGATTTTGGATTTCGTTTGCCGTCGGCGCTCGATAACCGGCCGCTCAAGTTCGAAGAGTGGGAGTTGCGCTCGCCGCGCGCGATCTACGTTTCAGCCACGCCCGGCGACTACGAACTCAAGCACACCGAAGGGCAGGTGACCGAGTTGGTGGTGCGCCCCACGGGCTTGCTGGATCCCGAAGTTGAAATCCGCCCCGTCGGCACTCAAGTCGATGATCTGCTCTCAGAGATTCACGAGCGCGTAGGCATGGGGGATCGCGTCTTGGTCACTACGTTGACGAAGAAGATGGCCGAGAACCTGACCGACTACTTGGGTGAGCACGGCGTGCGAGTGCGCTATCTGCACTCTGATGTGGACACCGTGGAGCGTGTCGAAATCATTCGCGATTTGCGTCTTGGCAAGTTTGATGTGTTGGTAGGCATCAACTTGCTACGCGAAGGTCTCGATATGCCTGAGGTTTCGCTGGTGGCGATTCTGGATGCCGATAAAGAAGGGTTCCTGCGTGCGGAGCGCAGCCTGATTCAGACTATCGGCCGCGCTGCACGCAATGTTCGTGGCAAGGCGATTCTGTATGCCGACCGCATTACGCGCTCGATGCGCGTCGCCATTGATGAAACTGCGCGCCGTCGCGAGAAGCAGCGCGAGTACAACGAAGCCAATGGAATTGTGCCAACCAGCATCCAAAAGGAAGTGCGCGACATCATGGAGGGTGCTCGTTCGGACAATCCGCGCGGCAAGAGTGCGCGAGGGAAGGGGCGGGCTGTGGCGGTTGCGGAAGAGGCCGCGGGTTACCTGGAGCCGGCGCAGTTCGCTCGCAAATTGGCCGAACTGGAGGCGACAATGTTCAAGCATGCGCAAAATCTTGAGTTCGAACAGGCGGCGGAAGTGCGCGACCAGATTCACCGCCTCAAAGAACGCCTTCTTGGGAGTTGAAGATGGCTGCACCAAAGCCCGTTCATGACGTTCGAATCGACAATGGCCGCGTGTTGGCGTGGGATGGGCTTCTGGATGCCGCGGATCAAGGCGAGCTCCACTCCATCCTTCAGCGTTCCGCCTACACCCGAAGTGAGATCGCCCGCCCAGATACGGCGGACTATCGCCATTGGGCAGTGGAGATTGATCTTGCGATCGCTGCCCAGATGCCCATTTACGAAGCAGCGCAACGCGCGATTGCTTCGGCACATCCTGGCCGAGCCTTTCGCTTGTACCGTTGCTACGTCAACGTAGCGCATTACGGCGACATGCTGTTCATGCACGAAGACTGCCTGCCCGGTGCGGGCGAGCTGACCGGGCTTTGGTACATCTGCGAAGAATGGAATCCAGAATGGGGCGGAGAGACGCTGTTTTTCGATAGTGCGAAAGAGGTTCGCGCAGCTGTTCAGCCGCGCCCGGGACGCTTCGCTCTGTTCAATGGAGAGATCACGCATGTGGGCCGCCCGCCCAACCGCGTGTGTTACGCACCTCGCTATACCTTGGCCATGAAGTTCGAGCCGGTTCGTTGAGCGGCTTGTACCGGCAGCCGGGCGTCGGTATAGTGCGCAACTCGGCCGGTTTCCGGCACGGGCGGTTAGCTCAGCGGTAGAGCACTACCTTGACATGGTAGGGGTCACAGGTTCGAACCCTGTACCGCCCACCACAACACAGCAGACCTAGAGAGACGTAGTTCGAACGAACACGATCACCATGACGCGCACTGGACTCCTCAACTGAATCCCCGCGCAGTCCCTCTAGATCCTTCAAGGGCGCCTGTGCGCCCTTTTTTATTTTCTAGCCTTCGCCCAAGCGGCGATTCGGCCAAAGAGAGCATTCATGATTTCGATCACTCTTCCTGATGGTTCGCAGCGCCAGTACGAGGCCGGTGCGACGATTGCCGACGTCGCTGCCAGCATTGGTGCAGGTCTCGCCAAGGCAGCGTTGGCTGGCAAGGTCGATGGCCGTTTGGTCGACACCAGCTTTCCGCTTTCCGGTGATGCATCCCTAGAAATCGTGACGGAGAAGCACCCCGACGCGCTGGAAGTGCTGCGCCATTCGACCGCTCACTTGCTCGCACAGGCTGTGCAGCGTTTGTTCCCCGGCGCGCAGGTCACCATCGGCCCGGTCATCGACAACGGCTTCTACTACGACTTCTCGTACGAGCGCGCGTTTACGCCCGACGACTTGCCGAGTATCGAGGCGGAGATGGCCAAAATCGTGGCCGAGAAACTGCCCGTCTCGCGTAGCGTGAAATCACGCGACGAGGCGATCAGCTTTTTCCAGAACATCGGAGAGCACTACAAGGCCGAGATCATTTCGTCCATTCCGGCGAACGAAGCGCTCTCGCTTTACTCGCAAGGCGAGTTCACCGATTTGTGCCGTGGCCCGCATGTGCCCAGCACCGAGAAGCTGCGCGGCTTCAAGCTGATGAAGGTGGCAGGCGCGTATTGGCGTGGTGACAGCAATAACGCCATGCTTTCGCGCATCTACGGTACCGCTTGGCTCAACGACAAAGACCTCAAGGCTTACCTGACGCAGCTGGAGGAAGCTGAGAAGCGCGACCATCGCAAGATCGGCAAGGCACAAAGCCTGTTCCACGTGCAGGAAGAAGGCCCCGGCTTGGTGTTCTGGCACCCGAAGGGCTGGCGCTTGTGGCAGGTCGTGGAGCAGCACATGCGCCGCGTCTATCGCGATTCCGGCTACCAGGAAGTGCGCTGTCCGCAGGTGCTCGATGTCTCGCTGTGGAAGAAATCCGGCCACTGGGACAACTACCAGAACAATATGTTCTTCACCGAGTCAGAGAAGCGCACCTATGCGCTGAAGCCGATGAACTGCCCGGGCCACGTGCAAGTCTTCAATCAGGGCCTGCACAGCTACCGCGACTTGCCCATTCGCTACGGCGAGTTCGGCGCTTGCCATCGCAATGAGCCCTCGGGCGCGCTGCACGGCATCATGCGCGTGCGCGGATTCACGCAGGACGACGGGCATATCTTCTGCACCGAGAACCAGATCGAGGCCGAAGTCACCGCTTTCCACCAGCAGGCGATGAAGGTGTATTCCGATTTCGGCTTCAGCGACATCGCGTTGAAGATCGCGCTTCGCCCCGAGCCGCGTCTCGGCGATGACGCCACGTGGGACAAGGCCGAGAACGCTCTGCGCGCCGCCTTGAGTGCCGCGGGCGTGCAGTGGGAAGAGCTACCCGGCGAAGGCGCCTTCTACGGCCCGAAGATCGAGTACCACATGCGCGATTCGATTGGTCGCGGCTGGCAGGTCGGCACCATGCAGGTCGATTTCATGATGCCCGAGCGCTTGGGCGCCGAGTACGTCGATGAGCACAGTGCGCGAAAGCACCCCGTCATGCTGCACCGCGCGATCGTCGGTTCCATGGAGCGCTTTATCGGCATCCTGATCGAGAACCATGCTGGCGCGTTCCCGCCTTGGCTGGCCCCGGTGCAATCCGTGGTCATGAATATCACCGATGCGCAGGCCGATTATGTGGCCGAAGTTCGGAAAACCCTTGTAAATCAAGGCTTCCGGGTCGAATCCGATTTGCGGAACGAGAAGATCGGCTATAAGATCCGCGAGCACACGCTGCAGAAGGTGCCGTATTTGCTGGTTGTGGGTGACCGCGAACGCGAAACTGGCACCATTGCGGTGCGCACCCGCGAAGGCGTTGACCTTGGGTCGATGTCGGTCGCAGAGTTCGCCGCAAAGCTTGCAGCAGAGAACGGCCCCGCCGCCTAAGGCGTCGGATTGAAAGTCCCCTGGAGATCGCCCCATCAGTACTGAAAAGCCAAACCGCCGCAATCTAGAGATCCGCGTCCCCCGTGTCCGGGTCATCGGTGCAGAAGGTGAGAACGTTGGTGTTCTTACCCGTGACGAAGCACTTCGCATGGCGGAAGATCTGGGGCTCGACTTGGTCGAGATTCAGCCGAACGTCGATCCGCCGGTGTGCCGCATCATGGATTTCGGCAAGTTCCGGTTTGAAATGCAGAAGAAGGCTTCGGCGGCCAAGAAGAAGCAAAAACAGGTCGAGATCAAGGAACTGAAGTTCCGCCCGACCACGGACGTCGGCGACTATGAAGTGAAGTTGCGCAACATCCGCCGCTTCTTGGAAGAAGGCGACAAGGTCAAGATCAACATCCGCTTCCGTGGCCGCGAAATGAGCCATCAGGAACTGGGCATCGCTATGGCGAACAAGATTGAGGCTGACTTGCGCGAAGAAGTGATTGTCGAACAGCGCCCGCGTCTTGAGGGTCGCCAGATGGTCATGATGCTGTCGCCGAAGAAGAAGGCCTGATTCACCAAACCCCGCGGCGTCACCGTCGGAGGGTTCGGAAAGCACAACGCCCGCCTTGCCATGGCGGGCGTTTTTGCTTCATAATTCATGGTTCCCGCATTGCGGGGTGCTTCCTGTGCCGGTCCGGGCAGGTCGCGAGGATCCCCGGAGCGCTGTAGTCAGCGCCCGGTTACCGCCGGTTCGGGCAGGAAGGAAAGCACGGTTCACGCCGTCGCCCGGCCAGTAAAAGCACTCCGAAAGGACCCGTTATGCCCAAGATCAAGACCAACCGGGCTGCCGCCAAGCGATTCCGCAAGACGGCCTCCGGCAAGTACAAGTGCGGCCACGCCAACCGTAGCCACATCCTCACCAAGAAGGCCACCAAGCGGAAGCGCAATCTGCGGCAGACGAACCATGTTCGTGCCGAAGACGCGGGCCGTTTGGACCGCATGCTGCCTTACCTCTGAGGAGAATGACCCATGGCACGAGTTAAGCGTGGTGTCACGGCGCGCCGCCGTCACAAGAAAGTTATCGCTGCTGCGAAGGGCTATTACAACGCCCGCCGCAAGGTGTTCCGCGTTGCCAAGCAGGCCGTTACCAAGGCTATGCAGTACGCGTACATCGGCCGCAAGCGCAAGAAGCGCGATTTCCGTTCGCTTTGGATCGTCCGCATCAATGCGGCGGCCCGTTTGAACGGCTTGAGCTACTCCCGCCTGATGAATGGCTTGAAGAAAGCCAACGTTGCGCTGGATCGCAAGGCCTTGGCCGATCTGGCCATCCACGACGCTGCCGCATTTACGGCCGTTGCGGAGCAGGCGAAGCGCGCTCTCGCGGCGTAAGACAGGGCTGCTCGTTTCACCGCCTCGCATGCTCACGCAATGCGAGTGGAGAATTCGAACAGCGCCGCACCCGGTTCCAGTAATCGGGTCAAGACGCAAAAGGGAAGGGCGCAAGTCCTTCCCTTTTGTCTTTTCTGGCCGGGCAAATTGCCTTTGGCTCAATGACACATAGGTTTCGCGACGATGAGTGACGTGCAGTCCCTGGCCGATGCCGCGCTGGCTGACATTGCTGCAGCTCCGACGCTCGAAGCGCTTGAGGCGCTTCGCGTTGGACTGTTGGGCAAGAGTGGCCAGATCACGACGCAATTGAAGTCTCTTGGCACCCTTCCGCCGGAAGAGCGCAAGCTCGCGGGCGAGGGCATCAACAAGGCTCGCGATGCGATTGGCGAAGCATTGGCCGTTCGCAAGTTGGTGCTTGAGCAGGCTGCGCTCGACGCACGTTTGGCTTCTGAGCGCATCGACGTGAGCCTGCCCGGCCGCGATGCCGAAATGGGCGTTGTGCACCCCGTGAGCCGTACGATCGAGCGCCTGACCGGCATCTTGCGCGGCCTAGGCTACGACCTCGCCGATGGCCCCGAAATCGAAGACGACTGGCATAACTTCGAAGCGCTCAACTTCCCGCCGCATCATCCGGCACGTGCGATGCACGATACGTTCTACTTTGGCGACGGCCGCCTGCTGCGCACGCACACCTCGCCGGTGCAGGTGCGTGCGATGAAGGGCCAAACCCCGCCGCTGCGTGTCATTGCTGCGGGCAAGGTGTATCGCAGCGACAGCGACCAGACCCACACGCCGATGTTCCATCAGATCGAAGGCTTCGTCGTGGGCGAGGGCGTCAGCTTTGCGGAGCTGAAGGGCACATTGAAGGCATTGGTTCGTGCATTCTTTGAGCGCGACTTCGAGATGCGCTTCCGCCCCAGCTATTTCCCGTTCACTGAGCCGTCGGCTGAAGTCGACATCGCCTGGCAGCAGCCGGATGGCAGCACGCGTTGGCTTGAAGTTCTTGGCTGCGGCATGGTGCATCCGAACGTGCTGCGCAGCTGCGGCATCGACCCTGAGAAATACACCGGCTTCGCGTTCGGCCTCGGCGTCGAACGTTTCGCCATGCTGCGTTACGGCGTCAACGACCTGCGCAGCTTCTTCGATAACGACGTGCGCTTTTTGAGGCAGTTCGCATGAAGTTCAATGAAAACTGGCTGCGTGAACACGTCGCCGTAGACGCCGACCGCGATGCGCTGTGTGCAGCGCTCACCGCGATTGGCTTGGAAGTGGAAGGCGTCGAAGTGCTCGGCGCGCAGATCGATGGCGTGATCGTGGCCGAGATCATCGAGGCGCTGCGCCATCCAGAAGCCGATCGACTGCAGGTGTGCAAGGTCGCGATCGGCAATGGCGAGCACGTGCAGATTGTGTGCGGCGCGCCGAACGCGCGTGCGGGCCTGAAGGCGCCGCTCGCGACGGTGGGTGCGGTTCTGCAGGGCGGATTGACGATCAAGCCCGCCAAACTTCGTGGCGTTGAGAGCTTCGGCATGCTGTGCTCCGCGAAGGAGCTGGGCATTGATCCTGATGCGTCTGGTTTGTTGGAACTTCCGGCCGATGCGCCCGTAGGCATCGCGCTTGCGCAGTACTTGGGCCTGCCCGATGCGCAGATCGAGTTGAAGCTCACGCCGAATCGCGCCGATTGTTTCTCTGTGCGCGGTATCGCCTTCGATGTGGCCGCAGCACTCAACGCTGAAGTGCGGCCTTTCGATGCCGCGCCTGTGCCTGCCACGATTTCCTCGGCATTGCCCGTGCAGTTGAACGCAGGTGCCGATGCGCCGCGGTACTGCGGCCGCATCATTGAGGGTGTGAGCGCCAGCGCGCGCTCGCCCTTGTGGTTGACGGAAAAGCTCAAGCGCTGCGGATTGCGTCCCATCAGCCCCTTGGTGGATGTGACCAATTTGGTGATGCTGGAGTTGGGTCAGCCGATGCACGCCTTCGATGCCGACACGCTCAAGGGCCCGATCGGCGTGCGCCACGGCCGTGCAGG
>JAIXVL010000033.1 GCA_027483045.1 Lysobacteraceae bacterium | reverse complement strand
GTTTCGATAACCGAGCCATCCTTGCGCGCCTTCTTGTCGTAGAGCATGCGCGCCCGAAGCACCTCGAAGCTGTAACCCCTGCCCATGCGGTTCATGTCTTTGGCCACTCGGTTGACTGACTCAGTATAGGCATTGGTAATCGGCTGCTCGAAGTAGGCGAAGATTTCGTCGTGCCAGTTGTGCACGGCGGTGGTCAGGTCCTTGAACGTGGCCGCCAATTCGGTCGGAATATTGGCCTGCCACTTCGCGCAGGCGGCTTCTGCTGCTGGGCGGGTCTTCTGATCCCAGATCGACAGAAATCCTTCCTTGAGCGCATGGGCTTCGCTTAGGAGCGGGAACTGTTGGAACCATTCCCGCATCCGGTCCATATCTCTCCCTGTCAGGTCGTGCTGCCGCTTGAGCAGCAGGAACCGCTCGTCCTTGAGTTTGAGGCGCTGCCGGGTGGACAAATCCTTGCGAATGCGCTTGCGCAGCTTCTCCAGCGCGTCGTTCGCCATGCGCTGGATATGGAATCGATCGACCACGATCCGGGCCTGTGGCAGCGTGGCGCGCACCACCTGCCGATAAACGTGGTACATGTCCATCGCCACCCACTCGACCGAGTCCTTGTCCCGCAGGTCGCGGAAATAGGGCATCAACTCGGCTTTGGCCAGGCTGGGGCGGATATCGAACACGGTCTTGCGCTCGACGTTGGTGATCATGGCCCGGTACTGGCCGATGATCTTGAGCTCGTCGATACCCAGCACCCGCGGCGTCCGGAACTGGGTCTTGGCCTCGACCTCCTCGATGAAATCGTCGAAGACGTGGCGGACCGTCTTTTCGTCCACGGCTACTTCCCGGGCAAGGGCCGCAAAGGTCTTGGAGAAGGACTGGTCGCGGATATAACGCACCAGACGCGCCGTGGCTTGGCGTTTTCCATCAAGGTCCGCCACAGGCTCAAACAAGGTCTTGGTGCAGCTTGTACAGCGATAGCGACGGCGCTGGATGAAGATCACGACGGGTTTGCCGTGCGTCGGTGTGTCCTGAAACGACTGTTCCTGTGAGCCGTGACCATGCAGGCGTCCGGTCTTGCACAGCGGGCAGGTCACCCACTGATTGACGCCTTCGGCCTTGACGACGTAACTGTCCTCGCTGGTCAGGATTTCAAGCGTCTTCAGGCTTCGCAGCTGGAGAAAGTCCGTCACTCAGCACCTTGGGCGAACCCACACTGAAATCCGACTTTTACTCTAGCACATCCGCTCAGCCGTCCAACACCAAAATCCATTCTTTGAAAGTGATAGCTACAAAGACCCAAGGAGCCAGAACCCACACCAGATTCCGGATACCCCAAAAAAACCGGCATTCGTCTTGGAAGACCCTTGATGGCCGAGGCGTTTAAGGGCCATGTGAGTTTCTCAAGGCAGCGCGGAGTGGATGGACATGGGCGCATCGGAGGCATTTCCTTCAAGCGCCAAGCTTTCAAGCACCGCACAGGTCGCGCGCTGGCCGCCACGACACCGTTCCACCGTGGCGACCAGCTCGGCCTCCATCCGCTGAAGGTGCGCGAGCTTCTCGCGCACCTCGGCCAGGTGGCGGCGCGCCAGGGTGTCGACCTCGGCGCAGGCCAGATCCGGGCTTTCCGACAGATGCAGGAGGCTGCGGATCTCGTCAAGGCTGAACCCCAGAGCGCGGCCACGAGTGATGAAGCGGACGCGGGCGATGTCGCCCTTCCGGTACGCCCGGTACCCCGACGCCGTTCGCTCCGGTTTCGGGAGCAAACCGACCTTTTCGTAGTAGCGGATGGTCTCGAAATGGCAGTTCGTGGCTGTGGCCAGCTCGCCGATCTTCATGGGCTTGACCCTGTAGCGACTCCGGGGTTTACGGTACGCGCATCCAAGGGCCAACACCATGACCGACTGCTCCTGCCAAGAAAACGCGACCGCCTGCGCGACCTCGAGTGACCGGGGCCTGCGACGCGTTCTTTGGGTGGTGATGGCCTTGAATGCCGCGCTTTTCGTGACCGAGTTCAGCGTCGGCCTCTGGGCGCACAGCAGCGCACTGATGGCGGACTCGCTCGATGCTCTCGGTGACGCGGGCATCTACCTGCTCACCCTCGTCGTGATGGCCGGCTCGATCCGGCAGCGTGCGGGCGCGTCGCTGCTCAAGGGTGCACTCCAGGGCGCGTTCGGGCTGTTTGTGATCATCGAAGTGGTCAGACGGGCCATCTCCGGCGAGGTTCCGGATGCCGGGCTCATGACGGTGATGTCGCTGGTCGCGCTCACCGTCAACGTGACGGCTTTCGCCCTGTTGACGCGCTTCCGAAACGAGGACCTGAACCTCCGCTCTGTCTGGCTGTGCTCGCGCAACGATCTAGCGAACAACCTTGGTGTGCTGGCGGCTGCTGGCCTGGTCGTGTGGACGGGAACCCGCTGGCCTGATCTCGCGGTCGGCCTGCTGGTGGCCACACTGTTCCTACAGACCTCCTTCACCGTCCTGCGCGCCGCGTGGCGGGAGTGGACCACCGGCATCCCCACCCCCATGAACGATGAGCATGGGCATACGGCTGCCATCGGACACGCCGAGCAGAAACCATGAGCCCACGCCTCAACCAAGCCATCGAGACCGAGTACGCGCTCGCCCGTCAGGCGGAAGCCGGCGGCCGGGCCGCCGAGGCCTTCCATCACCTTGAACGCGCCCACATTCTTTCGCAGCGTCACACGCTCGCCCATGTGCGCAGCCACCTGCGGATGTGGGGCTGGGCTTGGCGGCAACGTCAGCCGCGGGAGATGCTCGGGCAGACCACGCGGATTATGGCGGCAGCGCTGTTCAGTCGGATCTGGGTGCCGGAGGGCAACACCGGGGGAGCGAACGTCAGCGCCATCCAGCCGATGCCCATCCCCGCCGACCTTCGCGACCTGTTGTCGCGTTGATTCGTTATCCTGAACTCATGAGCCGCCTCCGACCTCGCGCACGAGCCTTCAAAGCCAGCCTCATTTGGGCGCTGGCGGCGCTGCTGATCGTGGCGTCGATGTTGGGCGCTATCGCGACCGGTCATCCGCCGGTCCATGACGAAGCTGTCGCGGTGTCCGCCGCGGTCGCCGACGCCGATCGTCCTGGCTGCGATGAAGACACGCCGCACCCGCCTGGGCTGGCCAGCCTGTCACACGACTTGGCGCATGCCTGGAACCACTGCGGCGTGGTCATGGCGGTGCTGCCGATGCCCGTTGTGAAGCTGATCGCGCCGCCTCCGATGCTGCCACCCAGTGTGGCGTCGATCCTCGCGCCAACCCCGGCGCTTCAAGGCCCGTTCCGCCCGCCCATCCGCTGATCCGTCGAATCGGCCGCGCTTCGCGGCGTTCCATTCCACGAATCAACGGAGTTTCCCCATGTCTAATCGTCTGGCCGCGCTCGCGGCCGGGCTGATGGTGCTGGCCGTCGCCACGGGCGCGGCCGCCCAGCCCTTCACGCTGGAAGACGCGCACGAACGCGTCGTCCAGTTCCATCCCGATCTTCGTCTGTTCGTCCCCCGCCGCGAGGGTCTTGAGGCCGACGCGCGAGCGGCGGCCCTTCGCCCAGCACTCGAAGCCCAGGTGGATCTGGAGAACGTGCTCGGTTCGGGGCCTCTCCAGGGCACCCGATCCGCCGAGCTGACGCTGAGTCTCGCTGGCGTGCTGGAGCGCGGCGGCAAGCGCGAGGCGCGCCGGG
>JAIXVL010000029.1 GCA_027483045.1 Lysobacteraceae bacterium | reverse complement strand
AGCCACTCAGACCTTGGGCAACCAGCGGGGGCGGGTGTGGCAAGTGGCGCTGTTGGCGGCCATGACGGTCTCAGCGATTGCCTTGAGTGCGCTCACAGGTAGCGGCTTGGGGGCGGTTTTGATGATGGTGATGGCGGCTGTGGTGCCCTGGTTGCTACCGGGCTGGACGGGCATGGGCTGGCTGCTCCTCCAGCATTTCCCGCTCGTGTACATCTTTATGCGGTTCCTCGACTTCGCCTTCGTTGAGGCCGCCATGCAGTCCATGTTGTACGTGGGCGTGTCCGGTTTCGTTTACGTGGCGGGCCTGATTGCCAAACAGCAGGCGGAAGCCCGCGAAGAGCAGCGCCGCCTGAATGCCGAGTTGCGCGCCACGCGCTCCCTCTTGGCCGACAGTGCCCGAGTGGGAGAGCGCCTGCGCATCTCGCGCGAGCTGCACGATCTGTTGGGGCACCACCTCACCGCCCTGATCCTCAATCTTGAAGTGGCAGGGCACCTGACTGAGGGCCGCGCCCAAGAGCACGTGCGGCAATCCCACACCTTGGGCAAGCTGCTGCTCACCGATGTGCGTGAGGCAGTCAGCGCCATGCGCGGCGAAGATCGCATCGATTTGGAGGCCGCGCTGCGCACCCTCGTGGAGGGGGTGCCGAGCCTGGAGGTCCATCTGAAGATGGAGTCGCCTTTGGGCTTCGACAACGCGGAACGCGCGCAGGTGCTGATTCGTTGCACGCAAGAAATCATCACCAACGCGATTCGCCATGCGCAAGCGCAATGCTTGTGGATCACGCTGTCGCGCGATGGTTCAAACCTGCGTCTCTCCGCGCGCGATGATGGCGTGGGCTCGGATGCCTTTGCGCCCGGCAACGGATTCTCTGGAATGCGCGAGCGCTTGGCGGGCGTGGGTGGCAGACTTCAGGTGTCAACAGCACCCGGCCAAGGTTTCAGCATCGATATCTCCCTTCCCCTCGAGGATTCCCCATGATCCGTGTGATGCTCGTCGATGACCAAACCTTGGTGCGCCAAGGCGTGCGTTCCTTGCTTGAACTTGCGGAGAACATCGAGGTTGTTGCTGAAGCCGCCGACGGTCAGCAAGCGGTCGATCAGGTGCCCGTCGTGAAGCCTGATGTCCTGCTGATGGACATGCGCATGCCGGTCATGTCGGGGCTGGACGCGGTGCGCGCTTTGGCCGTGAAGAAGCAGCTTCCGCCAACCTTGATTCTCACCACTTTCGATGACGATCAATTGGTTCTCGCGGGCATCAAGGCTGGGGCCAAGGGCTACATGCTCAAAGACGTCACCCTTGACCAGTTGGTCTCGGCCATTCAAACCGTCGCTGGAGGAGGTTCGCTGGTGCAGCCGGCCGTCACTCAGCGTCTGCTTTCGGGGCTCGAAGGGCTGCAGACGGAGTTTCACAGCTTGGAACAGCCCGACCCACTCACAGACCGCGAAACCGAGATTCTTCGGCTCATGGCCGGCGGATTCTCCAACAAGGAGATCGCCAATTCTCTGGGCGTGGCCGAAGGAACCATCAAGAACCACGTGTCTAATATTCTCTCGAAGTTGGGCGTTCGCGACCGCACGCGGGCCGTGCTGAAGGCCTTCGAGTTGAAGCTTGTGTGACGGGCGCCTCGCTGCCCCCTTGATGGGCGCCTTGCCGGCAAGGCAAGGCTTCGGTAGCGATCATGACGCGCTGACTCTGCCACGCCATGCTGCTATTCTCTGGCGCTCCCCGGGGTCGCGCATGGCGACTTTGGGCTGGTCCTCCGGAGATGGATGAATGGCTCGATTTCTAGAATTCTTCGTCGCGTCGCTGCTGGTCGCGATCCTTGGTCTTGCAGTGGGCTTCTCGCTGCCTGCCCACCGCAGCTATACCCATTCGGTGGAGACAAACCGCCCTCTGAATGTGGTGTTTGACATGCTGAACGGCTTCCAGCGCTTCAATGACTGGAACCGCATGCAGCAGATTGACCCGAATGTGAAGTTCACGCTGAGTGGCCCGGCTTCGGGTGTCGGCGCGAAGCTCGAATACAGCTCCTTGAACCCCCGCGTGGGCAAGGGCAGCTGGGAGCTCATCGAAAGCATTCCAGGCGAAGAGATTGTGTATCGCCTCGAAAACTCGGCCTTGGGTACCAACAAGACGATGCGCTTCCGTTTCGACCGCACTGGCCGCAGTCAGCGCAACGTTGAGATCAAGCAGCGCTATCGTGTTGAGTACGGCATGAACCTGATCGGTCGCTACGCCGGCATGTATGTGGCCAGCAACGTGGGCGATGGCATCAAGGCGAGCCTGCGCACTCTGTCCAACGCTCTCGCCGGCGTTCCGCGCGTGGACTACACCATTTATGAGCACCCGCTGCTCGTTGTGGACGTGCCCGCTCAGAACGTTCTGAAGGTTGACGTTGAAGCGCCGCGTAAGGACGACGGTGTTGCCATCTCCATGACCAACCAGTTGGAGTGGATGAAGAAGGTGATGACCGACAGTGGCCTCGAAAAAGACGGCCCGCTGCGTATCGTGACCATCGATTTCAGCACTGAGTCCTACACGTTCCAGATGCTGCAGCCGGTTCGCGCTGTGGGCACGGAAGCCGGCACTTCGGCAGCGAAGACCGTTGCTGAATTGCCGGTGCTGAACATCACGGTGAACGGCGACGGCAACCCGGTTGTTTTGGCACAGACGCCGCCCATGCGTGCGGTGAACACCAAGTGGGTTGGCCCCGCGGCTGCCCTGCAGCGCGTGCGTGACACCTTGCGCGCCTGGGCCATTGTTCGCGGCTACGCGCTTGAAGGTAACGGCTTCGACGATTACGGCGTCGACATTCCGGAGATGTTGAATCCGGATGCAGAGTTCCAAGCTTACCTGCCACTGAAGGCAGCCGAAGCGCCCTAAAGGCACTCACCGAGGCGGGCCAATGGCCCGCCTCGTCGTTTGCGGGGCCGGAACATTCCCGCCCTTGCGCTGTCCATGGCGTGCTGCGCGCGCGAGTACCTCTATCCATGATCGATGTTGAAGCCCTGAGCAAACGCTACGGCGCCCTGCGCGCAGTGGACGGTTTGAGTTTTTCGGTACAACCCGGCGAAGTGGTGGCCCTGCTAGGCCCGAACGGTGCGGGCAAGTCCACCACCATGAAGATGATTGCCGGGTACCTGACGCCCGATGCAGGCCGCGTTCGGGTGGCGGGCCACGATGTGTCCTTGCGCCCGATGGCGGCGCGACAGGCGATGGGCTATTTGCCCGAAGGCGCTCCCGGATATGGCGAGATGGAAGTCGGTGCCTTCCTCGATTTCATTGCCGACGTGCGCCAATTGAAGGGCGACGACCGCCGACGTCGTCGCGAGTTCGCGATCGAGCGCCTGACCCTGCAACACGTGCTTCAGCAAACCCTCGACACCTTGTCGAAGGGGTTTCGCCGACGCGTTGGCTTAGCTGCGGCCATCCTTCACGACCCACCCGTACTGATGCTTGATGAACCGACCGACGGCTTGGATCCCAACCAGAAACATGATGTGCGTGGTTTGATCGGTGAGCTTTCGCGCGACCGCACCATCATGCTGTCTACCCATTTGCTGGAAGAAGTTGACGCCATTGCTACGCGGGCCATCGTGATTGCAGGAGGTCAGATGCGCGCTGACCACACTCCGGCCGAATTGGTCGCACTCTCGCGCTACCACGGTGCCTTGTCGTTCCTCGCAATGGACACGGTCGCCGCCATTGCTGCTCTGGAGGGGCTTGTGCCTTCGGCCGACACCGCCGTAGATCGGCGCGACGGTCGTGTCGTTCTGTTTGCACAAGCCCTCAAGCTCACTCCCGAGGCGGTTGCCCGACGATTGGATGAGCGTGGGGTGGCGTGGAGCGAATTGCGTACCGAGCGCGGCCGTCTTGATGATGTGTTTCGTCAGCTCACTGTGCAGCGCTCGGAGGAAGCAGCATGAGTCCTGTGCTTGCGGTGTTCCGGCGCGAATTCTCGGCCTATTTTGCTTCGCCTTTGGCCGCGGTTTTCATCGTGCTCTTTCTTGCGCTGTCCGCTGCTCTGGCGTTCTACGTGGGCGGCTTGTTCGAGCGCGGGCAGGCAGATCTGCAGCCTTTCTTTGGCTTTCATCCCTGGCTTTATTTGCTGCTCGTGCCTGCGGTGGCCATGCGGCTTTGGGCGGAAGAGCGCAAGTCAGGCACTTTGGAACTCTTGCTCACGCTGCCCATTTCGACCACGCAGGCGGTTTTGGGTAAGTTCCTTGCCGGCTGGGCACTGCTCAGTTTGGCTTTGGCTTTGAGTTTCCCGATGTGGATCACAATCGCGTGGCTGGGTGATCCAGACCACGGTGTCGTTCTTGCCAGTTATCTGGGCAGTGCGCTTCTGGCCGGCGCGATGTTGGCGGTGGGCGGCGCGCTTTCCGCTGCCACGCGCAGCCAAGTAGTGGCCTTCGTGGTCACCGTCGTGCTGTGCTTCCTGATGCTGCTGGCTGGCTATCCGCTGGTGCAGGATGCCTTGCAAGCTTGGGCGCCTTCCGCACTCATCGATGCAGTGGCGGCGCTGAGTTTCCTCACGCACTTCCAATCCATTACGCGCGGTGTGCTCGATGTGCGCGACGTGTTGTTCTTTGTGCTTTCGATTGCTGCGTGGTTGTTGGCCACGGTGGTGATCATCGACGCGAAGAAGGCAGGCTGACGAATGAATTCTCCACTCTTTCGCCGCGCGTCGCTGGCATTGCCGCTGATCGCAGCTGTGTTTGTTTTGGCGGTTGCCATTTCCTCGATGGTGTTCCGTGGCGCACGCATCGATTTGACTGAAGCACGCGAGCACACGCTGTCGCCCGCTACCATCGCTTTGGTCGATGGCATTGATGAGCCGATTACCTTGCGCCTGTTTTTCTCGGAGCGCTCTGCGGGAGATTTCCCGCAGGTCAAGGCGTATGCGCAGCGCGTTCGCGAACTTCTCGAAGAGTTGGCCGCGCGATCCGAAGGCAAGGTGCGGCTCGAAGTGATCGACCCTGAGCCGTTCTCGGAAGACGAAGATCGCGCGACTGCCTACGGCCTGACCGCAGTGCCGCTTCCGAATGGCGGCAATTTCTTTTTCGGTTTGGTGGGCAGCAACAGCACGGATGGTGAATTGCCGATCCCGTTCTTCGAGCAGCAGCGCGAGGCTTTCCTTGAATACAACCTGGCCAAACTCATTGCGGCCTTGACGCAAGAAGACCGGCCTGTTGTTGGCCTGATCAGTAGCCTTCCCACCGCACCATTCTTCGATCCCGCGCAAGGCGCGCCGTCGCCGGGTTGGGTGATCGATCAGCAGCTGCGCGAGTTGTTTGATTTGCGCCGCATCGAAAAGACGGCCACGACGCTGGATCCCGAGTTGGATCTGCTGATGCTGGTGCATCCGCAGGGTCTGTCCGATGACCTGCTCTATGCCATCGACCAGTTCACATTGAACGGTGGCCGTGTCTTGGCCTTTGTCGACCCTGATGCAGAACACCAGCCCCCTGAGGATGTGTTGACGGGCGAGGGAGGCGGGCCGCGGGCCTCCGACCTTGGACGATTGCTGGCTGCTTGGGGCGTGGATTTCGACTCGTCCAAGGTCTTGGGTGATCCGGGCTCCGCGCTGTCCGTGCAAGCTGCGGAAGGGGCTGCGCCCGAGCCTTTGCTGACCCTGTTGGGTCTGAGCGCCGAACGCATGAATGCGGCAGACATCGTCACTGCACAAATGGAGCAGATCAATGTCTCCAGTGCCGGCGTGCTGCGCGCGCGCCCGGGTGCAACGACGCAGTTCGAGTCCTTGCTGTCCAGCTCTGATCAGGGCGGTGAGCTTGATGCCAGCGTTTTGGGAACGGTGAGTGCGACGCCCACGAACTTGCTGCGTGCTTTCCGCGCCGAAGGTGGTGCTCGCACTTTGGCGGCGCGCGTGAGTGGTCCGGCAACGTCGGCGTTCCCTGCGCGGCAGGGTGCGGGGCATCGTGAGAAGAGCGAACGCGACATCAATGTGATCGTTGTGGCTGACACCGACATCCTGGCCGACGCCTTCTGGGTGAATCCGCCTGCGGCCCCCGGAGCCACGCCCGAGCCCTTCGCGAACAATGGCGATTTCGTTTACAACGCTGTCGAGAACCTTTCGGGTCAGGCCGGTCTGATTTCACTGCGCACGCGGGCCGTGAGTAGTCGCCCCTTTCAGCGCGTGCAATCTTTGCGCCGCGCGGCGGAGCAGCAGTTCCTGCGAACTGAGCAAGATCTGCAGCAGCGTTTGTCGGAGCTTGAGCAACGCTTGACGGCCTTGCAGCGTGGCGAGGGCGGTGGGGCCGCTGCCCTCAGTGCGGAACAGCACGCAGAGTTGGCGCGATTCCAAGCCGAAAAGGCTGAGATCCGCGTGCAGCTCCGCGATGTGCAGCGCCAACTCAACGCCGATATCGATCGCCTTTCGGCAACGCTGAAGTTCATCAATATCGTCTTGGTGCCTTTCGGTTTGGCTTTGCTCGCAACGCTCATGGCCTTGGTGCGCCACCAACGTCGTCGCCGCGCGTCTGTTGCATGAAGCGTGAGGCGCTGATCTTGGTGGTTGCGGCCTTGGCGGTTGGCGCGGTCGTCGTGTTGCGGGCGCCACAGTCGCCAGAGATTGCACCGCTGCTGCCTGGTTTGAAGGCCGCATTGCCTGAATTGCAGTCGCTTGAGCTTTCGCAAGCCGATACGACGCTCACCTTGCGCCGTGAGCCGAAGGACTGGCTGATTGAAGATGCACGGTGGCCCGCAGATTCGCGCTGGTTGCAGCCTCTGCTGCTGGGCCTCGCAGACGCCCAGTGCGATGAGCCGCGCACTGCCAAGCCTTCGCGCTTCGAAGAGATTGGCGTGGCGTGGCCGCCTGCACAGCAATCCGCGCCGACCGATGGTGCATTTGCGCAACCCACGGCGCGCGTCACTGTGTTGATTGAGGGTCAGCCACAGTCCGTCGTCATCGGTTTCGCGCGGTCGCGTGGTGGCACGTTTGTTCGTGTGGAAGGGCAAGCCTCCAGTTGCTTCACCCGAACCGACCTCCGACTTCCCGCTACGCCCGCAGAGTGGTTTGAGCCGCGTTTGCTCAGCATTCCCATGGCCGAAGTGGAGACCGTGCAGTTAGGCGAAGGCTCGGCGCCCCCGTTGCGTCTGGTGGTGCGCGAAGGCCATGCGATTCCAGAGGGCCAAGCGATGTCGCTTACACCCCTTCCTGACGCGCTCGTGTCCGCCTTGGTCAACCTTCGCTTGAATCGCGTCATGGCCTTGGGCGACGCCCCTCAAGCGCAACGGGTCATGCAGCTTTCGCTGGCCGATGGTCGCGGCGTTCGTGTCGCGCTTTGGCGTGAGGGCGCCACGACGTGGGCGAATCTGCAAGCCAGTGGCGGCGATGCAGAGTGGCTGCAGTTTGCGCAGCGTCTCGAAGGACGTCGCTTCAGCTTGCCGCCTGACGTGGCCGACCCACTGTGGGCTTCGCGTGCCTCGCTCGGCGGGGCAAACTAAAGCGCTTTCCTATTGGAACAGACCATGACACGCGGCTTTGATCTGGACGCGGCGCAAGCCCACCTCGCCAAACGTGATCGTGCTCTAGCGAAGTGGATGCGCCGCATCGGGCCGATTGATCCCGATGGTTGGCGGAAACCCTTCAATACGGTGGACGCGCTGGCGCGTGCAATTTGCTATCAGCAGCTTTCCGGAAAGGCGGCGGCCACCATCGTGGGTCGCGTAGAAGCCGCCGTGGGGTCCAAGAAACTCACGCCCGAGTCCTTAGCGCGAATCGATGACGCCGCGCTGCGCGCCTGCGGTGTTTCCGGCAACAAGACCTTGGCCCTGCGTGATCTGTGCGTACGCGCCGAGTCAGGCGAGGTTCCGCAGGCGAAAGACCTTCCCCATCTGGACGACGCCAGCATCATCGAGCGTTTGGTGGCTGTGCGCGGCATTGGCCGTTGGACGGTGGAGATGCTGCTGATCTTCCGTCTGGGAAGGCCTGATGTGCTGCCGGTGGACGATCTGGGCGTGCGCCGTGGTGCGCAGATTCTGGATGGTCTGGACGAGATGCTGAAGCCGAAGGCGCTGATCGAGCGCGGTGAAGCATGGGGGCCGTATCGAACGCTGGCCAGCCTCTACCTTTGGCGCATTGCCGACGGTGAGGGCGTGGTTGAGCCGGCGAAAGTCAGCAAACCGGCGAGCCCAAAGCCCCGCACTTTGAAGCGCTCTCAGTCCTGAGAAGCCGCGGTCGCAACGGTTCGAATGGCATCACCCCTGCGCGGGATGCCAACACCAATGCCAAGGCTCGTAGACGATGCCGTGTGGATTTCCGCGCGGATAACTCATGCGAAAGCCGAAGTTTTCGGCGTGTTCCAAAAGCCAAGCAAAGGCAACGGTGGCCTCGAAGCTTTCCTCTGCAGCAGGTTCGTCGGGGGCTCCGATATCGATGGCGCGGCCACTGTGGTGCTCCGAGTGGCCGGGCGCTGCATTGATGCGCAGGATGTCTTCCAGCGAGAGCCCCCGCGCGAACTTTCGCTCAAAAATGCCGCGCTGATACGCATGGCTTCGATAGCCGGAAATCGCCTGAAGAACCACGCCATCGCGAAGCGCAGCGCATTGCATGGCACGCCACGCGCACGCCGCAGGACGAAGCAACCACAGCGCACGCCCGTAGCGGTCTTTTCCGGCGAGTTGCAGATGGGTGGGCTCCAGATGGAAGGGCAGGCCGCTCTGGCTTGCGTAGTCCGCTGGTAATCCCATGTCGCGGTTGTGTTCTTCCAGCGCGCGGGCGGGCAGGGTGTTGTGGCTGTCGGTCACGTGTCCACGCGCCCGTGCCTGCCAAGCCTCCAAGGCCCACTCCAAACCCGGCTCACGTGACAGTTGCGGGGCCAAGGGCTGCAAGCCGCGCGCGCCGAGCGCCGCAAGGAAGCGACCGTCGCACTTGCGTCGCAAAACGCACTCTGCAAAAGCGATGACTCGCGCGTGTGTATTGGAACGCGCGTTCACTCGTGCCGCCGGCCAGAGTTCAATCTCTGGTGTGTTGATCAAGAGGTCGGTGGCAGCGTTCATGAGGGCAGTTTAGCGAGGGCGCATCAGCTTGCGTTGTCCGAATCCGCCGTCGAGTTGTCACTCTCGAGTGCGGAACTCTTGGGCAATCGCCCAGCTTTTCGTAGGGCGTCGCGCAGGACGTACTCGATCTGCGCGTTCACCGAACGCAACTCGTCGTCGGCCCAGTGCTGGACGGCGTCCAGCACTGGGGCGGAAATGCGCAGCGGATAGGCTTTTTTCTCGCTCACGGCTCAGTGGTGCAGGGTGCCGGTGTTGATCACTGGCTGTGTGCCGCGCTCACCGCAGAGCACCACCAGCAGGTTCGAGACCATCGCTGCTTTGCGCTCTTCGTCGAGATTGATCTTGCCGCCGTGCTCCAGTTGCTCGAGTGCCATGTGCACCATGCTCACGGCACCTTCAACGATGCGGCTGCGCGCCGCGATGATCGCTGCGGCTTGCTGGCGTTGCAGCATGGCCTGCGCGATTTCCGGCGCATAAGCGAGATGGCTGATGCGGGCTTCCATCACCGTAACGCCCGCCGCGCCGAGGCGCTCCTGAATCTCTTCCATGATGTGCTGGTTGATCTCCTTCGCATGACTGCGGAGTGCGATCTGATCGTTCCCGCCGCCACCGTCATGGCCGTCGTAGGGGTAACTGGTGGCCATTTGGCGCAAGGCGGCTTCGCTTTGCACGTGCACGAAGTTTTCGTAGTCGTCGACGCGAAACACGGCTTCGGCGGTGTCGTGCACTTGCCACACGACCACGGCCGCGATTTCGATGGGCGAACCCTCAAGGTCATTCACCTTCAGCTTGTTCGACTCGAAATTGCGCACGCGCAGGCTGACGGCCTTTTTCGAGAAGAAGGGGTTGGCCCACCGCAAGCCAGGTTCGCGCGCGGTGCCCACGTAGCGGCCGAACAACTGCACCACCACGCCGTTATTGGGTTGCACCATGAAGAAACCGCACCAGAACAGCAAAATCACCACGCTGAGTGCCGCGTTCGCCAGCAGCAGAGGCGTAGGCGCGTTGATGCCGTCAAGGAACGGGAAGCCGGCAAAGTTCATGAGGCTCGCCACCAGCAAGACGAACAGCATGGGAACGCCAGGAAGCGGGGAAAGGGTGTGCTCTTGCATGGCCATCACTCCGTTAGGGTGATGAAAGTAGATATCAAAGTGATATCAACTGCAAGTGCTATTCGGTCAGCCGGTAGCGGATCAGCGGACTGGGGCTTTGCTCGCCGCCAATCAGCAGGCTTCGACCGTCGGTGGCCCAGGTGATGGCTTCGGCCTGCGGCATCCATGGGAACTCCAGGCGGGTCGGATTGCGCAGCGACGAGGCCCAGGACTGGCCTTCATTGCGCGCGTACACATGT
>JAIXVL010000050.1 GCA_027483045.1 Lysobacteraceae bacterium | reverse complement strand
GGCGCTGGCTGCCTCGGCGCGCGCGGCATCGATGTCCACGCAAAGTACCTGCGCACCATCGCGCGCATAGCGCTCGGCAAGGGCCAAACCAAGGCCGCTGCCGGCTCCGGTAATCAATACGCGCTCTCTGCTCATCGGGGGCCTCGGGTTCCGTACGGTGGGGTGTGTTAGCTTCGCGAGCCTAACGCAAAAGCCACCTTCAGCAGGGAGTGAACGATGAGTGATGTGCCCATGGGCGATGCCCTGTTCTCGCTTCGCGGCCGTACCGCGCTGGTCACCGGCGCATCCCGCGGCATTGGCGAATCCATTGCCAAGTTGCTGGCCGCGCACGGCGCGCATGTGATCTGCACCAGCCGCAAGCTCGAGGGCTGCGAGAGCGTGGCCGCGGCCATTCGCGAAGCCGGCGGCAGCGCAGAGGCGCGCGCCGTGCACATCGGTGACACCGCCGCGATCGAAGCGCTGTTCACCGCGCTGGATGCCGAAGGCCGAACTGTCTCGCTGCTGGTGAACAACGCCGCGGCCAATCCCTACTTCGGCCCCATGCTCGATATGGACTTGGTGGCCTACGAGAAGACCGTTGAAGTGAATCTACGCGGCTACTTCTGGGCCAGCGTGCAAGCCGCGAAACGCATGGCCAAAAGTGGCGGCGGCGCCATCGTGAATGTGGCCTCGGTGAACGCCAAACGCCCGGCATTCGGCCAAGGCATCTACTCGATGACCAAGGCCGGCATCGTGAACATGACCGAAGGCTTCGCTAAAGAGCTGGCGCAGCACAAGATTCGCGTGAATGCCGTGCTGCCTGGCCTGACCGACACCAAGTTCGCGAGTGCCGTGACCGGCAATCCGAAACTGATGGGCTTGATGAGCCAGCTGATTCCGCAGGGCCGCGCCGCGCAACCCGACGAGATCGCACCGGCAGTGTTGTTCCTGCTGTCGGATGCCGCGAGCTACGTGACCGGCACCACCTTGGCGGTGGACGGCGGGTATCTGGCCTAAGCTCTGGGTTTGGCCTCAGGCGGAACCGTGATGATCGACCTGCACTACTGGCCCACACCCAACAGCCACAAGATCACCCTGCTGCTGGAAGAAACCGGCACGCCGTACACGGTGCGGCCGGTGAACATCGGCACCGGTGAACAATTCGCGCCCGAATTCCTCGCCATTTCGCCCAACAACCGCATGCCGGCCATCGTTGATCACGCACCGGCCGATGGCGGTGCCGCGATCAGCGTGTTCGAGTCGGGCGCCATTCTTTGGTATCTCGCGGAAAAGACCGGGCAGTTCCTTCCCAGCGACGTGCGCGGGCGAACCACGGTCAACGAGTGGCTGTTTTGGCAGATGGCGGGCTTGGGCCCCATGACCGGGCAGTACGGCCACTTCAATGTGTACGCACCGGAAAAGCTTCCCTACGCCATTGATCGCTACACGAGAGAAGCCCAGCGCCTACTCGGCGTGCTTGATCGTCGCTTAGAAGGCCGCGCGTTCATCGCTGGCGACGATTACAGCATTGCCGACATGGCCTGCTACCCGTGGATTTCGCCTTACACCAAGGCACCGCTCGATCTCGAACCCCACGCCAACGTGCGGCGCTGGCGCGAGACGATCAAGGCCCGCCCCGCGACGCAACGCGCCTATGCCGTGGGCAAAGACCCACGCTTTGCGCGACCTGCTGATTTGACCGATGAACAGCGCCGCATTCTTTTTGGCACACCCAACGCGAAGTGAACCCATGCGCCTTCTGCCTACGCTTTTTCTCGCCGCCTTGCTGCCCGCCATGACCATTGCTTTGCCCACTCATGCCGCTGAGCGACTCACGCTCGAAGCCATTACCGGCGATGCGCCACTGTCCGGCCCCACTTTGGTGCAGCCGAAGTTTTCGCCCGATGGTCAGCGCATCACGTTCTTGAAGGGCAAGGCCGAGAACCGCAACCAGTTGGACTTGTGGAGCTTCGATATCGCCAGCAGCCAGAGCGCCTTGCTGGTCGATTCGAAAGCCCTGCTGCCAGAGGGCGAAGGCGAGCTTTCCGACGAAGAGAAGGCGCGTCGCGAGCGCCAACGCACTGCGGCACTGTCGGGCATCGTGGAGTACGCGTGGTTCCCGGATTCGCGCCGACTGCTGTTCCCCTTGGGCGGCGAGTTGTATCTGTTCGACCTTGGTGCACCGGAATCAGGGGCGCGAAAGCTAACCTCGGGCGAAGGCTTCGCCACCGACCCCAAAGTCTCGCCCAAGGGTGGCTATGTCAGCTTTATTCGCGGCCGCAATCTTTGGGTGGTCGATGTAGCAAGCGGCAAAGAAGTGCAGCTCACCGCAGATGGCTCCGAAGTGATCGGCAACGGAGTGGCCGAGTTCGTGGCCGACGAAGAAATGAACCGCCACACCGGTTACTGGTGGGCACCCGACGACAGCGCGATTGCCTTTACTCGTTTTGACGAAACGCCGGTGCCGGTGCGTGAACGCGTCGAGATTTATGCCGATCGCACCGAAGTGATTCGCCAGCGCTACCCGGCTGCAGGCGAGCCGAACGTGCTCATCCAACTCGGCGTGATTGCGCCCACGGCCGATGCCAAGCCACGCTGGTTGGACTTGGGCAGCAACACCGACATCTATCTGACGCGCGTGGATTGGGCCACGCCGCAGCGCGTGTTGTTTCAGCGCCAAAGTCGTGACCAGCAGACCTTGGAGTTGATTGAAGCCGATCTCGCTAACGGCAAGCAGCGCACCTTGATCACCGAGCGCAGCACGAGCTGGGTCAACTTGCACGAACTCCTGCATGTTCTGAAGGACGGCCGCTTGCTCTGGGGAAGTGAGCGCAGCGGCTTCATGCACCTTTACGTGTTTGATGCCGATGGCCGACCCGAGAAAACCCTGACCAGCGGCGAGTGGATGGTCGAAGACCTCCTCGCTGTCGATGAAGCGCGCGGGCTGGTGTACTTCAGCGGCACCAAAGATGGCGCACTCCAGAGTCAGGTGTATTCCGTGCCCTTGGCCGGTGGCGCAGTCACGCGCATCACGAAAGCGGACGGCATGCACGCTGCGCGCTTCGATGCGCAGGCCGAGCGCTTCGTTTCTCTGTGGTCGAATGCCACGACGCCGCCGCAAACCGAGCTATTCGACCGCACCGGCGAGAAACTGGCCACGCTGGTCGACAACACATTGGCGGAGGGCCACCCGTTCTTCCCCTTCCGCAACATCCATCAACCGATGGAGTTCGGCACGCTCACCGCGGCCGATGGGCAGACCTCACTGCACTACAGCATCACCAAACCACCCGGCTTTGATCGCCGAAAGAAGTACCCCGTTGTGGTCTATGTGTACGGCGGCCCTGCGGCGCAGACGGTGACCAATAGCTGGCCAGGCCGTGGTGATCATTTCTTCAATCGCTATCTGGCCCAACAGGGCTACGTCGTGTTTTCGCTCGACAACCGCGGCACACCCCGACGCGGTCAGGCTTTCTTGTCGGCGCTTTATGGCAAGCAGGGCACGGTGGAGGTCGAGGACCAGCTGAATGGCGTGGCATGGCTGCGCGCCCAGCCTTGGGTCGATGGCAAGCGCATTGGCGTGTATGGCTGGAGCAACGGCGGCTACATGACCTTGATGCTGTTGGCCCGCAGCCGGGACGCCTACGCCTGCGGTGTCTCGGGTGCGCCTGTGACGGATTGGGCGCTGTATGACACGCACTACACCGAGCGCTACATGGGCCACCCGCAAACCAATCCGGACGGGTATCGCCAAGCCAGCGTCATGACCCATGCCGAGGGCCTGGTCGAGCCCCTGCTGCTGATTCACGGCATGGCGGACGACAACGTGCTGTTCCTCAACTCCACGGAACTGATGGGCACCCTCCAGAAGCGCGGCCAGCCTTTCGAGCTCATGACCTACCCCGGTGCCAAGCACGGCCTGCGCGGAACCGACGCCCTACACCGCTACCGCCTGACCGAAGCCTTCCTTGGGCGCTGCTTGGGGCAGCCGCCTGCCCGGTGACGAGCGGGTGATTGGAGCGGCTTAACGGTCGGACAAAGCGCCCATACCGCTGGATACTGTCGGAATGGGCGTTTTCTCTCCAGGAACTTTGCGTGGGCGCGTGTATTTGATGATTGCCGTTTTATTGGCGATCAGCGCGCTCGCGTCTGGGCTTTTGCTCTTTCAGCTCTCGCAGTCGCGCGACACGATTGATGCCCTTCACAACGACCGCGTCGTGCCCCTGGTCGAACTGAAGGGCGTATCGGATGCTTACGCCATCACCATCGTGGATACCGCCCACAAGGTCGCCGACAGCAAGTTGGCCGCGATTGACGGCTTGGGCGTTGTGGTGGCCTCCCGGCAGAAAGCCCAAGCCGCCTGGCAGAACTACCTCAACAGCCCGCTGCCCACCGAGGAGCGCGCACTTGCTGCGCGTATCCAGCCCGTCATGGCGCGCGCCGATGCGGCCATTGCCGATCTGGAGCAGCTTCTCGCATCGGGCGACATTCAAGGCGTGCGCGCGTTCCGCGAGCAGCGCCTGTATCCGGCCTTCGATCCGCTCACCGCTTTACTCGACGACTTGGGGCATAGCCAACAACAGGCCACCCTGACTGTTGTGCAGCGGAGCAATGCACAGCTTCGCAACGCCATGCTTTCGAGCATCGCCTTGCTCTTGGTCGCGCTTCTGATGGGGCTGGTGCTTGGCCAGCGCATCGGCTCCTCGATTCTGAAGGGTGTGAATCGCGCGGTAGAAGTAGCCGAGGCTGTTGCTGCGGGCAATCTCAAGCCCCCAGCCGAATCGCCCGAAGAAACTCGCGAACTGGCGCGCCTGCAAGGCTCCTTGCGCGCGATGGGACGCCAGCTCGGCGACGCCATGGAGCAAGTGCAAGATCTTGCACGGCGCGACCCCCTCACCCAATTGCTTAATCGCCGTGCGCTGGAAGAAGTGCTCGGCTTGGCCATCGGCCGCAACAAGCGCGGCAGCAGCCCATGCGCCCTGCTCTTCATCGATCTTGACCACTTCAAGATCATCAACGATCAGTTCGGCCATGCCGTGGGCGATGAAGCCTTGAAGGTGGCAAGCGAGCGCATGCGCGCTGCGCTGCGCGAAATCGACACCTTGGCGCGCTATGGCGGCGAAGAGTTCGTGGCCGTGCTGCCGGGCGCGAGCCGCGAAGACGCCTTGAACGTGGCGGAACGACTTCGTCGCGCCGTGGGCGAGCCACCGCCGGCCTCTTTGCCGCGTGATTTGCGCTTGGCCACCTCGGTGGGCGTTGCCCTGTTGATGCCCGACGACACGCAGGACGCGGTGCTGGGCCGCGCCGACAACGCGCTCTATGCCGCCAAGGCACAAGGCCGCAACCGCGTCGTTCTGCAGCAGGCCTAAGGGCCCAAGTCGCGGTGCCGCCCGTACAATGCGGGCATGGACGTTTCCCACTTACTCGACGGGCTGAACCCAGCCCAGCGCGAGGCTGTTTCTGCGCCCGCGGGCCACTACCTCGTATTGGCCGGTGCAGGCTCGGGCAAAACCCGTGTACTCACCCAGCGCATCGGCTGGCTTCATGAGGTTGAAGGTGTTCCGCTGCATGCCTTGCTCGCGGTCACGTTCACCAACAAAGCCGCGCACGAAATGCGCCACCGCATTGCGGCCACTCTCGGTGTTGATCCGCGCGGGCTTTGGGTGGGCACCTTTCACGGCATTGCGCACCGACTGCTGCGGCTGCATTGGCAAGAGGCGGGGTTGCCCGAAGGCTTCCAGATTCTTGATGCCGATGACCAACTGCGGCTGGTGAAGCGCGTAGTCGCTGACCTCGATCTCGACGACAGCCGCTTTCCGCCCAAGCAAATCGTGTGGTGGATCAATGCGCAGAAGGATGAAGGTCGCAGGCCCGAAAACCTGCAAATAGGCTCCGGCGATTACATGGGCCAGGCCATGCTCAGCGCGTACACCGAGTACGAGCTGCGCTGCCGTCGTGCGGGCTTGGTTGATTTCGCTGAAATCCTGCTGCGCGCGCACGAAACGCTGCGCGATCATCAGGCACTTCTCGCGCACTACCAGCGTCGCTTCCGGCATCTGCTGATCGACGAATTTCAGGACACTAATGCCATCCAATACGCCTTCGTGCGCTTGCTGGCGGGGCAAAGCGGCCAAGTCTTCATCGTGGGCGATGACGACCAAGCCATTTATGGCTGGCGCGGTGCAAAAGTAGAGAACGTGCAGCGCGTTCTCGCCGACTACCCCGGTGCACGAACGCTCAAGCTGGAGCAGAACTACCGGAGCACCGGGCGCATTCTGGCGGCGGCCAATGCAGTGATTTCGCACAACCCCGAACGATTGGGGAAGAAGCTCTGGACCGAATCGGGCGATGGCGAAGCGATCGATCTCTACGCCGCTTACAACGAGATGGATGAAGCGCGTTATGTGGTCGAGCGCGTGCGCCAGCACATCGCGCGCGGCGGGAGGGCGAGCGAATGCGCCGTGTTGTACCGGAGCAACGCGCAATCACGCGCCATCGAAGAAGAATTGCTGAAGAGCCAGATGCCCTACCGCGTGTATGGCGGACAGCGCTTCTTCGAACGAATGGAAGTGAAGGATTCACTCGCCTATCTGCGCCTGATGGCCTCGCGCGCCGACGACGCCGCATTCGAGCGCGCAGTGAATACGCCGCCTCGTGGCATTGGTGATCGCACCTTGGATGAAGTGCGCCGAGCCGCACACGAGGGTGCAGAGCCGCTTTGGAATGCCGCTACTCGCTTGGCCGATGGCAATACACTCGCTGCACGCGCACGCAATGCACTTCGCGGCTTTCTGGAACTTGTCGAAAAGCTGGCGGTGGAAGCCGTCGATGTCGACTTGGCCGAGAAGACCGAACGCGCCATCACCGGCTCGGGCCTTCGCGAGCACTACACCAAGGAAGGCAAGAACCAACTCGACTCGCGCGTGGATAACCTCGACGAGTTGGTGTCGGTGGCCAGCCGTTACGCGCGCACCGAAGACGTGGATCAGGACATGCCCGAGCTGGTGGCTTTCTTGAGCTATGCCGCGCTGGAGTCGGGCGATGGCCAAGCCGAAGCGGGCAGCGACTGCGTGCAGTTGATGACCATCCACACCGCGAAGGGCCTCGAGTTTCCGCTGGTGCTGATGGTGGGCGTGGAAGAGGGTCTGTTTCCCTCCGTGCGTTCCACCGAGGGCGATCGTTTGCAGGAAGAACGTCGCTTGGCCTACGTGGGCATTACCCGTGCGCGCTCGCAGTTGGTCATCACCTACGCGGAAGCACGCCGTCTGCACGGCACCGATTTGCTCGGCACACCGTCGCGATTCCTGCGCGAAATCCCCGCTGAACTTCTGCGCGAAGTGCGGCCGAAGGTGCAGGTGTCGCGAGGCTCAGCACACGGCGGCTGGAACGAAGAACGCGTCGTGCAGTACGCCGACGCCACACCGCTGAAAGGCTTCAAGCTCGGGCAGCGCGTGCGTCATCCCAACTTCGGTGTGGGTGTGCTGAAAGACGCCGAAGGCAGTGGCACGCATGTGCGCGTCCAAGTCGACTTCGAAAGCGGCGGCGCAAAATGGTTGGTGCTGGCCTACGCGCCACTTACCGCCGCGTAGAAAGAACAACGGGCCCGAAGGCCCGTTGGATGTATTGATGATTCGCAGCGATTACTCGCCGCCGGGGCTGCCGACCACGCCGTCCAAGCGAGCGCGAATCGCTTCTTCTGCCTTCGCGTCGGCGTTGAGCGCGGTGTACTCGATGCGCGAGCGGAAGCCCGGCCCCAAAGCACGCCCGGCGGGCCCGAAGGCACGCACGCTGAGCTGCCCGATGACCATTTCGGTGGAGCGACCGTAGAACTGCAGTTGTTGCGTGCCCGTCTGTTCGAAGTTCACGCGAATCACGCGATCAGCTTCGCCACTGTTCTCGGTGATTTGCCAACCAGCGGAAGCGGCGCGCTCTTCGACCGCCTGCACCACGGGAGAAATGATCGCCGGGTCACCGCTGCCGACCACAGCCACGCTGGTGGCTGCCCGCGCCGCGCGACGCTTCTCGCGAACCGTTGGACCAGCACGCTCTTCCACCGCCGTGCGCGAGGCGCTTTGTGTCACACCACCATCGCTTTCGACGGGCGCACTGTGGTCGTCCTCGGCCGCCAAGGCCTCGTTCGACGCGGCGAGCGCCGCGGCGGCCGCAGCAGCTGTTGCCGCCGCGTTGCCATCGGAATCACCGGTCGTGACGGCATCGGTCGGTTGCGGTGGGCCGCCCTTCACAGCCGTCGTCGCCGAGTCTGCGGGGGGCGGAGTGTCGCCTCCTGCATCTTCGACAGCGGGCGTTGCGGCAGTGTCGGTCGAGGTCGCAGCGCCGTCGGTTGCGGCGACGGCTTCAACGGCGGTCTCATCGCCACCAAACGCGCCGCCCATGTAAAGCAAGCCGCCCAAGACTGCCGTGCCCATCAATGCACAGGCCACAAGGATGGCGACGATCAACGGCGCTTTCGAAGGCTTGTGCGGCACGGCGTGCGGGCGGGCCGGCGTGGCCGCAGCGCGCGCTGGTGCGGGCGGTGGCGCCTGACCAGGAAGCGGCGGTGGCTCCGCGTGCGCGGCTCCGGCTGCTGTAGCGGCACCCACCACCGGCGGTGGCGTGGGCTTGCGCTTGGCCGTAGGTGTGGTCGGCGGTGCCGAATACATCGTGGAGGCCGCACCGGAAGGCTTGCGAATCTGCAGGCCCAGCTGTGTGCCCTTGCCGGCCACCAGTGGATGCTGCTCGAGTTCAGCCACCAAATCCGCTGCGCTCTGGTAACGATCACTTGGGTCTTTCGCCACCAAGCGCGTGAGAATGCGCGCGGTGTCGACATCAACCTCGCGATTGATTTCACGGATGTCAGGGATTTCGGCCTGCACTACATCGAGCATCAGCTTCAACGGCGATTCGTCGGAGAACGGCAGACGCCCGCTCAAGCACTCGAACATCACGATGCCCAAGGCGAACAAGTCGGAACGCGCATCGACCTGCTTGCCCAAACAAATCTCCGGCGAGAGGTAGCCGGGCGTGCCGACAAACTCGCCTGTTCCCGTGAGCTTGGCGTCGAACTCTTGCCGCGCCAGCGCAATGCCGAAGTCGGCAATCTTGATGCGCCCGCGCAAATCGAGCATCAAGTTGGCGGGCTTGATGTCGCGGTGAATCACGCCGCGCTCATGGGCGGTCTGCAGGCCACGTGCGGTTTGCAGAAGCACCTTCAAAACATCGGCAGCCGGAATACGGCCTTCGCGCTTGATGAGTTGCGAAAGGCTCTCGCCTTCCACGAACTCCATCGCGAAGAACGGCTGATTGTTCTCTTGACCGATGAAATAGACCTGGATGATGTGCGGATCGTTGAGCGAAGCCATTGAGCGTGCTTCGCGCAAGAAGCGCTCGACCAGATTGTGGTCGTGCGCCAGAGCCGGTGACAGCTCCTTAATCGCCACGTAGCGCGTAAGCGCCGGTTCGTAGCCCTTGTAGACCACGCCCATGCCGCCGCGCCCAAGCTCGGCAACGATTTCGTAGTGACCCAAATGTTCTTTCATGTCGGCACGGAGTGAAGGGGGATGGGCGAATCCTACGCCGTCCCTGTGGCGACGCAACGAGCCCGGCCCCGAGCCATTGCTACACTCGGGGCACTCGTTCAAGGAGAAAGCAATGAAGCGTCGCGATGTACTGAGAGGTGTCGGCGTGGCAGCCGCTGCGGCCGGTCTTGCCGCCTGTGGCCAACAAGGCGCTGCGGCAGGCTCAGGCAAGAGCGACGTGCAGCTGCAGTGGAAAATGGTGACCAGCTGGCCCACCAATTTTCCGGGGCTGGGCAGCGGCGCGGCGCGCTTGGCAGAACGCATTACACAGGCCACCGGCGGCCGCATTACCGTGAAGGTGTTTGGCTCGGGCGAGCTGGTGCCACCTTTCGAAGTCTTCGATGCCGTGAGCCGTGGTACTGCCGAAATCGGCCACACCGCGGCCTACTACTGGAAGGGCAAAGCTGCGGCGGCACCGTTCTTTTGCACCGTTCCATTTGGCCTGAACGCGCAAGAGATGAACGGCTGGCTGCGCTTCGGCGGCGGCATGGAGCTTTGGCGCGAGCTGTACGCGCCCTTCAATCTCGTGCCCTTTGCTGCGGGCAATACCGGCGTGCAATTGGCGGGCTGGTTTCGCAAACCCATCAACAGCGTGGCCGATCTGCAGGGTTTGAAGATGCGCATTCCCGGCTTGGGCGGCGATGTGCTGCAGGCCTTGGGCGGCGTGCCGGTGAACCTGCCCGGTGCCGAGATTTTCACCAGCCTGCAAAGCGGCGCAATTGATGCTGCCGAGTGGGTGGGCCCCTACAACGACCTCGCGTTTGGCCTGCACCGCGTCGCCAAGTACGCCTACTACCCCGGTTGGCAGGAGCCCGGCCCCACGCTGGAGGCCATGTTCAACAAGACCGCTTTCGATGCGCTGCCTGATGACCTGAAAGCCATCATCGATGCCTGCTGTGCGGCAGTGAACGACGAGATGCTGGCCGAGTACACCGCGCGCAATCAGCAGGCACTCGACAATTTGGTTCGCGAGCACGACACGCAATTGCGGCGCTTGCCCGACGATGTGTTGGTCGCACTAAAGCGCTCTGCTGATGCGGTGCTGGAAAACCTAGCCGCCAGCGACCCCTTTGCGCGCAAGGTGTATGACTCGCTGCGCACCTTCCGCGCGCAGGCGCAGGCCTGGCATTCGGTTTCGGAAGAGGCCTACTTCCAAGCGCGGCGATAAGGCCGCGCCGCAGCACACGACGCGCTAGCCCAGGTCGACAAGGGCTGGCGCGTGGTCGCTGGGGCGCTCCCAAGTGCGCGTCTCGCGATCAATGCTTGCGTCGACGCAACGCTCAGCCAAGGCCTTCGACAACAACACCAAATCGATGCGCAGGCCGAGGTTGCGGCGGAAGCCCGCAGCGCGGTAATCCCACCAGCTGAACTGACCGCCCTCCTCGTGCTTGATGCGATAACTATCGATCAAGCCGAGACCAAGGAGACGCTTGAGTGCCGAGCGTTCCGCCGTCGAGCAGAGGATTTTTTCTTCCCACGCCGCAGGGTCGTGCACGTCGCGATCGTCGGGCGCGATATTGAAGTCGCCCAGCACCACGAGTTGGGGATGGCGTGCGATTTCTTCAGCCAACCAGCCGTGCAGTGCTTCGAGAAAGCGCAGCTTGTAGTCGTACTTCTCGCTACCCACTTCCTGACCATTCACCACATACAGATTGACGATGCGCAGGCCGCCCACCGTGGCGGCGATCACGCGCTTCTGCTCATCGGCAAAACCGGGAATGCCGATCTGTACATCGCTGATGGCGTGCTTCGCCAGAATGGCGACGCCGTTGTAGGTCTTCTGTCCGGCAAACACCGAGCGATAGCCCAGCGCAGCGATCTCGGAATCGGGAAAGCGGTGATCTTCGAGCTTGGTTTCCTGCAACGCCACGATGTCGGGCTGTCGCGAACCCAGCCAAGCGAGCAGATGCTCATGGCGAGCATTGAGGGAATTGACGTTCCAGCTGGCGATTTTCATCCGCGAAGTTTAGCGGCACAGGGCGCAGGCGGGACCTAGTCGGGCTAAGCTCATCCCAACTTCGGCAAAAAAGACCGACGCGCCATGCTGCAATGCAACGTGAGCACCATTCCAATCAGAGCGGCAAGCCTCATTTCGCTTCTGTTCCTTAGCGCTTGTTCGCAGGCACCCACAAGCCCCACCGCCGGCGGCGATGCCTCCGCGCAGACTCAAGCTTTCAATGCTTCAGTCGCCTCGGGCCTGAATCTCTCCAACCCACAGGCCTTCAGCGATGCAGAGCGCGGCTTCATCGCTGCGCCAAGCGGCCAAGTCACCGACGCCGAGGGCAAGGTGATCTGGGACTTCGATGCATTCGCTTTCGTGAAGGGCGATGCACCCGACACAGTCAATCCAAGCCTGTGGCGTCAGGCCTTGCTCAACAACCGCATCGGTTTGTTCAAGGTCACCGATCGCATTTGGCAGCTGCGCGGCTTTGATCTGGCCAACATCACACTGATTGAAGGCAATACCGGCTGGATCGTGGTGGACACGCTCACGTCCAAAGAAACCGCCGCCGCCGCGATGGCCTTTGCGCGAGAGCATCTTGGCGATAAGCCTGTTTCGGCGGTGATTTTCACCCACAGCCATGCCGACCATTTCGGCGGCGCACTGGGCGTCATCTCTGCCGAAGAGGTGGCCGAACGTGGCGTGCCCGTCATTGCGCCCGTCGGCTTTATGGAAGAGGCCACGAGCGAGAACGTGTTGATGGGCGTCGCCATGGTGCGGCGCTCGGCCTACATGTACGGCAGTCGCTTGCCGCGAAATGCCAAAGGTCTGGTCGATACCGGCCTAGGCAAGGCCGTGGCCTATGGCAGCGTGGGCCTGCTCGCGCCAACGATCGTCGTGGATCAGCCCGTGCAGGAGCTGGTGGTCGATGGATTGCGCTTTGCTTTCCACAATGTGCCGGGCAGCGAAGCCCCCGCGGAGTTCACCTTTGCAGTGCCGGAGCTCAAGGCCTACAACGGTGCAGAAATGCTGGGCCACACTTTGCACAACATCTACACCTTACGCGGCGCAAAGGTGCGCGACGCGTTGAAGTGGGCGAACTACATCGACCAGTCACTCGCACATGTCGAGGGTGCCGATGTGGTGTTCAACCAGCATCACTGGCCGGTGTGGGGCGAGGAGAACATTCGCGATTTCATCGAGAAGCAGCGCGACACCTATCGCTACATCCACGACCAAACCGTTCGGCAAATGAACGCAGGCTTGAATGCTTCAGAGATTGCCGAAAACCTGCAGCTGCCAAAGGCGCTTAATGATCATCTGAGTGCGCGCGGCTATTACGGCACAGTGCGTCACAACGTGAAGGGCGTGTATCAACACTACCTCGGCTGGTTTGATGCGCACCCCGCGAACTTGAATGCACAGCCACCCTTGGAAGCGGCCCGTGGCTATGTGGCGCTTGCCGGCGGCATGCAGCCCATGCTCGCCGCAGCACAACAGGCTTTCGATTCGGGCGACTACCGCTGGGCGGCGGAGCTGTTGAAGCACGCGGTGTACGCCGAACCAGAAAACCAGGCGGCGAAAGAACTTTTGGCTCGCAGCCTCGAACAGATGGGCTACATGGCCGAATCGGCGCCGTGGCGAAACTTCTACCTGACTGGCGCACTGGAGTTGCGCGATGGCCCTCCGGAGAAGGGGCATTCCATTGCAATGATGCGCGACTTGCTCATGCAAACGCCGATTGAGCGTTTCTTGGAGCGCATGGCCGCCTCCTTGGATGGGCCAGCCGCCGGCGACACGGTGATGACCATCAATCTGGTGTTTTCAGACTTAGGCGAAGGCCACGTTCTCCACATCGAGAACGGCGTTCTCCACCATCGCAAAGGGCCACCAGCGGCCGATGCGAACGCAACGCTCACGCTGACCAAGCCGTTCTTCATCGACATGATGACGGGCAGCGCCGGCGCCGCTTCATTGCTTACTTCCGATCAGGTGCGCATTGAAGGCAGCACCATCGACTTGGGACGCTTCTTCGGATTGATCGAGAAAGCACCCGGCACCTTCCCGATCGTGACCCGATAACGATGGGCCCAGTCGCGCCACGATCAGGTTTTCTCTCAGCGGCACTGCATCGCATGCGGCACGACTTTCGGCTGAGCATCATCACGGTGTTCGGTGGGTGTGCCGCTCTGGCCATTTCGCCATTCGCGGTACTGCGCTTCATGCAGGGCAACATGCTGGCTGGCGTGGTGGATGTGGGCATCGTGTTCGCCATTGTGGCCACCAACGTTTACGCCTGGCGCGGCGGAGATATCGAATGGGCGGGCACCTGCGTCACGATCACCAACACGCTCGGGTGCGTCGCCGTCGCCTGGGTACTCGGCTCGGCGGGACTCCTCTGGATTTACCCCACCTTATTGGCCAATGCCTTTGTGGTGCGTCCGCGAACCGCCGCATTTGCGGGAATCGCCGCCACCATTGCCCTGCAATTTCATCCCAGCCTCTTCGCCTCCGTGGCAGATCACGTCACGGTCGCGGTCACCATGCTGTTGCTGTCGTTGTTCTCGTACATTTTTGCCAAGCGAACCGATCTGCAAAGGCAAACCCTGCAAGATCTCGCCACGCAAGACTCACTCACGGGCGCACGCAATCGCCGCGCGATGGAGGACGAACTTGCGATCGCCATCCATGCGTTTCGACGCAATGGCCGGCCGATTGCGCTGGTGATTTTTGACCTGGATCACTTCAAGCACGTCAATGACCGATTCGGCCATGAGGAAGGCGACCGTGTGCTGCGCGAGTTCGTTCGCCTGATGAAGGCATCAACTCGTGCCACCGATCGCTTGTTCCGTTTCGGCGGAGAGGAATTCGTGCTTCTGATGGAACACACGGACGAGCTGCGCGCCAGTCATTCGCTCACGCAAATGCTCGACCGTCTGCGTGGGCTGCTGCGCACGGCCGACGGGGTGGTCACCGTATCGGCAGGCGCGGCCGTGCTTGGCCATGGCGAAGACCGCAGTCATTGGCTGGCGCGTGCCGATGCGGCCTTGTACCAGGCCAAGCAGCAGGGCCGGGATCGCGCCGTGGTGGCTGCGGCACACCCAACTGGAGCGCAGGGAAGCGCCTAAGCTAGGCTATGAGGCAGAACCCTAAAGCAAGGGACGGGGGGCGTTGAAGCGATGATGGAATTCATTGAAGACGCACGCCGCCGCATTCGTGCGGATTTCCGCTTGGGCATTTACTTAAGCTTTGCGGCGATGGGCATGGTCTTCATCCTGCCGCTCGCGATGGTTCGTTTGCTTCAGGGCGACATCCCACGCGCAGTTCTCGACTTCTCCATCACAGCCGTCATCTTTTTCGCTTTGGTGTATGCGTGGCGCGGTGGCGATCTTGATCGTCTTGGAACGGGCGCTTCGCTCACCATCTCCGTGGGTGCGGCAGTTGCCGTGAGCATTAATCCGGCAGGTGTGTTCTGGGTGTTCCCGGTTCTTTTGGCGAATGCCTTCTTGGTTGCGCCTCGCCTGTCATTTCTCGTCGCTGCTGCGATGCTTAGCTTTGTGGCCTACCGGATGTATGGCGAGGGCGGCATGGATCAACCGCTTTCCGTGCTCGGCGGATTGGCCGCGAACGCGGCCTTCGCGACGGTGTTTGCGCGCTCCTCCGGCTTGCGACGCGCTCAACTCGAACAACTGGCCACGCTCGACCCGCTCACCGGTATCGAGAACCGTCGCGCATTGGACACCGAGCTGGTGATCGCCTTGGCGGCGTTTCAGCGCGATGCACGCCCCATTGCTTTGGCGATGATCGATCTCGACCACTTCAAGAAAGTGAATGATGTGCATGGGCACGAAGTGGGCGATCGCGTACTGCGTGATTTTGCGCGCCTCACGGAGGGCTCCGTGCGGCGAACCGACCGCCTGTTCCGTTTTGGTGGTGAAGAGTTTGTTCTGCTGATGCCCGGCACTGATGACCTCGGTTTGGAGTTGGCCATGAGCCACCTTCGCCTGCGGCTTCGCGAAGGCCTGCGCGCCGGTGGCGAGCCGGTCACCGTGTCCATTGGTGGCGCTATCCTGCGCCGCGACGAATCGAGCGACGCGTGGCGCGCCCGTGCCGATGCAGCGCTTTATCGCGCCAAAGCCCAGGGCCGCAATCGCTTGGAAATTGATCTGGAGCCACGTTAAGTCGGTTCAATTCCGCAGGCGTTCCAAGAGTTCTGCCACATCGCGCGAACGTGGCGAGGACGCCAAAGCGTGCAGCGCTTCACGAGCGCGGCCCTGATAGGTAGGCGCCCAACGCGGCAAGCTTTCAAAGGCCGCAAGCGAGCGCGCCGCCACCTGCGGATTAATGGCATCGATGTCGGCAATACGCTCGGCCACAAAGCGGTAACCCGCACCGTCTGCGCGATGAAAAGCGGTCGGGTTCGAACGGGCAAAGCTGCCCACCAATGCCCGAACTCGGTTCGGATTGCTCGGCACCCAGAACGGGCCACGCATCAGATCCAACACATCGTCCAGAGCCGATGCATGCGGGCGCGTAGCCACAAGGGCAATCCACTTATCGGTGACCAACGCGTTGTCGGCGAACTCGTCGGAGAACGCCTTCAACACCGCAGATGCCGCAGCACCGTTTGCATGCAGGAGGGCTTTCAACGCGGCCAAACGCTCGGTCATCGAGCGTGCTGACTGCCAATGCGACAGAGCTAAGGCGCCGTCGTCAATGCGCGCCAGCCACGACAGGCAGGCATGTCGAAGTGCGCGGGCAGACATCGATGCATCATCCAAGCCGCCGCCTGCTTGCGAGGCCATCGCGGCGTAGAGCGCGCCCAGGCGCGGCTGGTGCGCTGTGGCCAAGCGATGCAAAAGGCCATCTCGCGCAGCGAGCAAAGCGAGTGGGTCGATGCATGCCACTGCATCGGCCAAGGTGTCGAAATCCGGCAGTGCTAAACACTCGGCCAAGAACGCCGGATGCGCGGCTTTGTCCTTCAACAAGGCGCCCATCGCTTCGGACAGCGCCCATTCGGCCTGCTCTGCTTCCGGCGAAGTCGATTCGGCACGCTGTGTCATCGCGCACAAAGACAGCGCTTGAAGCGCGTCCCAGCGAGCAAACCCATCGCGCTCCACCGAGACGATGCGCGCCTGTTCGGTCGTGCTGTGCGCGAAGTGCACACGCACGGGCGCCGAAAAACCTTGGTTGAACACCGGCAGCGGCTCAGCCTGCACGCCATGCCACACCAGTACGTGCTCGGCTTCCTTCAGTAGCCAAGCCCCAGCGCACTGCTCCGCGCTGCTGTGCAACGGTGCACCCAACACTTGTCCAGACGCGCCATACAAGGCCACGCGAAATGGGATGGGCAGTGGCTTGGCCGCCTTCGGCGCGGCGAGGGGTTGTTGCCGCACCACAAGGGTGAATGTGCCCGCCGCTTGATCAAACGAACGCGTCACCGCCAGAACGGGCGTTCCGGCCTGCGCGTACCAGGCCAGCATGTCGGTGCAATCCACCCCTGTGGCCAGCGTGTGCGCGGCAAAGAAGTCTTCCAGCGTGGCGCATCGACCGTCATTCTCAGCAAAGTAGCGATCCATGCCAGCGCGGAACGCGGCCTCGCCAAGCCGCGTGTGCAACATGCGTACGATCTCGGCGCCCTTTTCGTAAATGGTCAGCGTGTAGAAGTTGTTGATCTCGCGGTACTCGCTTGGTCGAACCGGGTGCGCCAAAGCGCCCGAGTCCTCACTGAACTGACGCGCACGCAGCAAGCGCACATCCTCGATGCGCTTGAGATCGCGCGAATGCAGATCAGCCACGAACTCTTGCTCGCGGAACACCGTCAGGCCTTCCTTCAAGGAAAGCTGGAACCAATCGCGCAAGGTCACGCGATTGCCCGACCAATTGTGGAAATACTCGTGCCCCACCACCGCTTCGATGCCCATGAAATCGGCGTCCGTGGCGGTGTGCTCATCGGCAAGGATGTAGCGCGCATTGAAGATGTTGAGGCCCTTGTTCTCCATCGCACCCATGGTGAAATCCTGGGCTGCCACCACGTTGAACACGCCTAGGTCGTAGCAACGTCCGAAACGCTGTTCGTCCCAGCGCAATGCGCGCTCCACAGCACCTAATGCATAACGACAGGGCTCAGGGTCCTCGCCTTCCACCCAGACATTCAGCTCCACATGGCGGCCATCGGCACCCACCAACGACTTCGATACGCGGGCCATAGGTCCTGCGGCCAGTGCAAACAGGTAGCAAGGTGTGGGGTGCGGGTTATGCCACACCGCCTCGTGCCGGCCATCGTCCAACACGCGCTGCGATAGCCGGTCGCCGCCACCCAGAAGCACCGGGTAGTGCGCCGCATCGGCACGCAAAGTGGTGTGCCAGCGCGCCTGCACATCAGGCCGATCGATGAAGAAGGTGATGCGACGAAAACCTTCGGCCTCGCATTGCGTGAGCAACAAACTGCCGCTCACGTACAAGCCTTCCAAACGCGTGTTGCTGGCTGGTGCGATCCGCACACGCGTGCGCAGGGTCGCGCGCTCCAAGTGCTGCGTGGCGAAAACCTCCAAGCCGGCGGCATCCATCCGATAGTCGTCAGGCCCGAGCGCTCGCTCGTTGAGGTGCGCCTCAAGCAACTCCAGCTCTTCGCCATCGAGGCGCAAGGGCGCACCGGGCACATCGCAACGCAGCTGCAGTGTGGCTTCGACCACCGTGGATTCGCGGCCCAAGTCGAAAACCAGCGCCGCATCGACGATGGTCCAGGCGGGGGCGCGGTAGTCGGCGAGACGCACGGTGGTGCTCGCCGTGCCAAGAGGGGTGCTGGAGGTCATTGCAGCCAAACGGTGGACGATGCAGCCAGCATAGCGGCCTCGGGGGCTGCATGTTCCATAATCCTCCCACCATGACGACCACCCCCGCACTGGCGCTTCGCGCCGACCAACGACCGAGCTTCGACGACCTGCGTGACGCCGCGGCGCGCATCTCAGGCTTGGCCCACGTCACGCCCGTACTGCGCTCGGCGTCGCTTGATGCACTTGCCGGCTGCGAGCTGTACTTCAAGTGCGAAAACTTCCAGCGTGTTGGCGCTTTCAAGTTTCGTGGCGCCGCCAATGCCGTGTTTTCGCTTTCCGAAGAGCAAGCCGCTCGCGGTGTGGTCACACAGAGCTCGGGCAACCACGGCGCGGCCGTGGCATTGGCCTGCGCGCTTCGAGGGATCAACTGCACTGTCGTGGTGCCCGGCGCGGCAGCGCGTATCAAGCGTGCAGCAATTGCCCGCCATGGCGCACGCATCGTGGATTGCGATGTGGCGCAAAGCGCGCGCAACGAAGCGACGGCGCGCGTGCTGGCCGAGACCGGTGGCGAGTTGGTGCACCCGTATAACGATGGCCGCGTGATTGCCGGCCAAGGCACCGCAGCACTCGAACTGCTGCATCAAGTCGACCGGCGCGGCGTGGCTCGCGATTCCGGCCCCATTCTGGATGTGGTGATGGCGCCCCTCTCAGGCGGCGGGTTAATGAGCGGCACTGCGATCGCCGCGCATGGCGTGCATCCGGGCATTCGCGTGATTGCCGCAGAGCCCGAAGGTGCACGCGACGGGCATGACTCACTTGTCTCCGGAACGCGCATCACCGGGCGTGTGGCCAACACCATTTCCGACGGCCTACGTGCCGAGCTTGGCCCACTCACCTTTGACATTCTTCGCGATCATGTGGAGCGGGTGCTGCTGGTCAGCGACGCCGAAACCGTGGCGGCGATGCGCTTGGTTTATGAGCGCCTGAAGATCCTCATCGAGCCCAGCTGCGCGGTGCCGCTCGCCGCCGTGTTGCGCAACCGCACGCTATTCGCGGGCCAACGTGTGGGCATCATTCTTTCGGGTGGCAATGTCGATCTCGACACACTTCCCAGCCTGTTTTCCCTTGCGCCGGAGCCCTTCGAATGGCCGTAACCCCCTCGGAAGCGAGCATCGCTCTCATCACTCGCTACTACGCGGCCTTCAATGCAGGCGACTGGGAGGCCATGCTCGCTTGCCTCAGCAGTGATGTGGCGCACGACCTCAATCAAGGCCCTCGCGAAAACGGTGTGGCCGCGTTTCGCGCTTTTCTTGCGCGCATGAATCGCAGCTACAGCGAACGTCTGGCCGACATTCGCATCATTGCTTCTGCCGATGGTGCGCATGCAGCCTCGGAGTACGTCGTCCACGGCCAGTACCTGCATGATGATGAAGGTCTGCCGGCCGCACGCGGACAGCGCTATGTGTTGCCCGGCGGTGCGTTTTTCGATATTCGTGATGGCGCCATTGCGCGGGTAACGAACACCTACAACTTGCAGGATTGGATTGCTCAGGTCAGCGCCTAACGCGCTGACTCAGCGCCGCCGAATCGGAATCCGATCAGCAGGAAACACCGCCACATCTGCACCGCCCTCGCGCCGCGCCGCACCCGGTGGCGGTGCCCAAGCCATCGCCGTAACGACTTCCCAGGTGCTTGGCAGAGCGTCTTGCACACGCAGTGCCTCATAGGCCTCGGCCACGGCACGGTGACGACCACGACCCGCCAAACCGCGCGGACGATCGACGCGTGCATCGGTGGCGCCGATGGCTTTCAACTCGCGTAGCAGGGCGCTCACGTCGGGATAGGTGAGCGTGAACTCGTCGCGCTCGATGACGGGATTCTTGAACCCTTGCGCGACCAGTGCATCACCCACCTGCTGGATGGCGGCAAACGGCGACAGCGGTGCGGCCAAACCCGCTTTCTCATAGGCCTCGCGCAGTTCGATCAAGGTCTGTGGCCCGAAGGTGCTGAACACCAGTAAGCCACCTTCGCGCATCACGCGGCGCAAGCCACCCAAGGCACGCGGCAAATCTGCGACCCACTGCAAGCACAGGCTGCTGAACACCACATCGAAGCTGGCATCGGCGAACGGCAGCGCGGCGGCGTCCGCTTGTACGGTATGAATGGGCTTCCAGAATCGGCTCTTCGCCCGCGCTTCGCGCAGCATGGGCTGCGCAAGATCCACCGCCACCACCTGCGTTTTTCGGCCCCAGCGCGCCTTCAGTGCCGCGCTGGCACTGCCCGGCCCGCAACCCAGATCGAGAACACGCGCGGGCACGCGGTCATCCAAGTAATGCAGCTGCTCCAACAGACGCGCTTCCACTTCGCGCTGCAATGCAGCGGCGGCGGTATAGGTCGGCGCGGCGCGGCCAAAGGCGCGGCGAACCGCACGCGGGTCAAACACACTCATGCTCGTTTCCCTGCGCTCACGGCGGGCAGTCTGCCGCGAAGACTGTGAGTGCCTCGGCCACGCGCATTGTTTCGGTGAGGAAAGGCGCGTGCCCGCCGCTGTCGATTTGCAGGAACCGGCTGCGCGGCGCCAACGTGGCGGCTTCGCGCATGGCCTGCGGATTCACTAAGCGATCGCGTCGTCCCGCCACCCAAAGACTTGGCATGGCCAAGCCCGGCAATAGAAAGCGAAGGTCGCTGTCGTGCAGCAACGCGAGGCCCTCGACCAGGGCGCGTGGTGCCGGCTCTCCGCGTGCATACACCGCATCGCGCAGGTAGCGCAGCTCTTCGCGCAAATGCGCCGAGCCTTGCGCTTCAAGCATCAGGAATCGATCGAGGGTGCCGCGATAGTCGCGCCCCAACTCCTCTCCGAACACCTCGAACACGCGAGCGTCCATACCCTCGAGCCAGTCAGGCGCCGAAACAAATCGCGGGCTGGCAGCCAGCATGCCTAAGCCACGTACGCGATCCGAAAACTTCGCCGCTGTCGCTAAAGCCACCAAGCCGCCCAAGGACCAGCCGCACAGCACAACGCGCTGTTTCGCAGGCAACACCGCATCCAAGGTTTGGACGAGCACATCGGCCAAGGAATCGAGCACCAAGGGCGAATCGCTACTGCGGCTGCCGCCGTGCCCGGGCAAGTCGACGGTCACTACCGTGAATTGCGATGAGAGCGTGGCCGACAAGCGCTCGAAAATGCCGCCGTGCATGGCCCATCCGTGCAACAGCACCAGCGCCGGGCCTTGCCCGACGCACTCCGCATGCAACTGGGTCATGCGGGGTCTTCCGCTTCGTCCAAGCAAATCGCCAGCGCGTCGATCAAGGCATCGACATCGGTCTCGCTATGCGCTGCGGTCAGAGTTACGCGCAGTCGGGCTTTGCCATCGGGCACCGCCGGCGGGCGAATCGGCGCGACCCACAGTCCACGTTGCTCGAGCGCCTTGGCGACCGCGAGCGCGCGGCTGTTGCTTCCAAGCAAAACGGGCTGAATCGCTGTGGAAGATGACACGACCGGCAAGCCGCAACGCAATGCGCCGCGACGAAACCGCGCGACAAGCGAGGCAAGTTTGGCGCGACGCCAGCCTTCGTTTTGAATGGCACGCAGATTGGCGCTCATGGCGGCAGCCATGGCTGGCGCCGCTGACGTGCTGAAAACATAAGGGCGGGCGGTTTGCAGCAGGTGTTCGATCAGCGGCTGTGCGCCCAGTACCAATGCGCCCTGCCCGCCAAACGCCTTGCCCATCGGCACCAGCATCACGGGTACATCGCGCGCAGAAAGCCCTGCCGCTGCGCAGGCACCGCGGCCATCAGGCCCCATCACGCCCACACCGTGTGCTTCATCAACCAAGAACAGCGCGTGCTCACCGGTCGCGGCGAGCGCCAATTCGCGCAAAGGCGCCACATCACCATCCATGCTGAAGACGCTATCGGTGGCCAGCAGCGCAGCGGCGTCCGGGCTCGACTGCAGCTGACGCAAGGCCCCACCAAAATCGCGATGCGGGTAGCGCTTCAGTTCCGCTCCAGCCAAGCGCGCTCCGTCGATCAAGCACGCATGATTCAACTTATCCTGCACGCACACATCGCCCGGCTCAAGCAGACCTTGCATGGCCGCCAAATTGGCTTGGTAGCCGCTTGGAAAAAACAGCGCGCGCTCGTAGCCCAACCACTCCGCTGCTTCGCGCTCGAAGGCCGCATGCAGCGCGTGATGGCCACTGACTAAGGCCGATGCGCCGCTGCCAACGCCGTGCCAAGCCGACGCTTCTTGAAGCGCGGCAACGGCGTCGAGTGATGCGGCGAGTCCGAGGTAATCGTTACTGCAGAAGTTGATGAGCCAATGCCCATCCACGCGCACGCGCACACCATCCACTTGCTCAACCACACGGCGCCGACGCAAGCCGTCGGCACGCGCACGACTGGCCTGCGCCACCGCCAAGCGTTCCGTCCAGCGAGCGCGCGTCATCGGCTCAAGCAGCCTGCGGCGAAGGGCAAACGATATCGGCGTGTACGGTCCGGCTTTCTTCCACCACCGCCATTGGCTTCAAGCCCAGCCTGACGAACAGGGCTTGGTCGGCTTCAACATCGGGGTTGCCCGTGGTCAGCAATTTTTCGCCGTAGAAGATGGAGTTGGCGCCCGCCAAGAAACACATAGCCTGCAACTCTTCGCTCATCTCATTGCGCCCTGCCGACAAGCGCACCATCGATGCCGGCATCAGAATGCGGGCCACCGCAATCGTGCGAACGAACTCGAAGGGATCGAGCAGTGCGGTGCCGTGCAAAGGCGTGCCTTCCACCTGCACAAGGCGATTGATCGGGACCGAGCCGGGGTGCTCCGGCAAGGTCGCCAGCGTGTGCAACAGGCCAGCGCGCTGCTCGCGCGATTCGCCCATGCCCACAATGCCGCCACAGCAAGTCTTCAGGCCGGCATTGCGCACATTCGCGAGCGTGTCGAGACGGTCCTGGTACTCGCGAGTCTTGATCACATCACCGTAAAACTCGGGCGCGGTGTCGAGGTTGTGGTTGTAGTAGTCGAGGCCGGCGACCTTCAGCGACTCCGCCTGCTCAGGCTTCAACATGCCCAGCGTGGCGCAGGTTTCCATGCCCATGGCCTTGACCGCACTGACCATCTTCGCCACTTCAACCACGTCTTTGTCTTTGGGCGAACGCCATGCTGCACCCATGCAGAAGCGCGTGGCGCCTGCGGCCTTTGCTGCAGCCGCGCGCGCAATGACGTCGTCGAGCGCCATCAACTTCTCGGCCTTCAGGCCCGTGTTGTAGCGCGCGCTCTGCGGGCAGTAGGCGCAGTCTTCTGGGCAGCCGCCCGTCTTGATGGACAGCAGGGTGCTGACTTGCACCTCGCTGGGATCGAAATGCTCGCGATGCACGCTGCTGGCGCGGTGCAGCAATTCGGGAAAAGGCAGGGCGAACAGCGCGATGATTTCCTCGCGCGTCCAATCGTTACGAATGACAGCAGGCATAGAAGATTTCCGACAGCGGGCAGGGCCGCAGCCTCGGCAGTCTGGAAAGCCCCCCCCGCCCTGTCAACCTCAATGAACCATCCGCTTCGGCGTTTATGGACCGACGCCTGCGATTTCCTGCTGCCGGGTGCCTGCTTGGGCTGCGGTCTCGCTTGCCCCTGGGAGATGGGCCTGTGCCCGCTTTGCGAGGCCAGCCTGCCCCGCAGCGAACAGCCGGTGCAGCTCCGGCCACTGGGCGCCCCATGGGCGATTTCGGTGGCCACGTTCAACTACGAGGCAGGGCTTCCTGAGTTGCTGCGCCGCTACAAGTTCAGCGAGGACCTGACGGCAGGGCGCTGCTTGGCAAAGCTTTGCCTGCCCACGCTAAGCGCTGCTCCTCTACCCTGCGCTTTGGTGCCCGTGCCCCTACATCGCCAACGCCTTCGCGAGCGCGGCTTTGATCAGGCGCGTGGCATTGCCGCCGACTGGGCCAAAGCGCTGCGGATACCGCTGCTCGATTCGACCCTGACGCGCGAGCGCGCAACCTCGGCGCAAACTCGGCTCAGTGCCGAAGCTCGTCGCCGCAACCTGCATCAGGCCTTTGTCGCGAAGGGGTCGTGCCCGGCACACATCGCCCTGGTCGATGATGTCTTCACGACCGGAAGCACCGCTTGGGCGGCGAGCGAAGCCTTGATGGCCGCGGGAGCGCAGCGTGTCGACGTGTGGGTCGTGGCGCGAGTGCCTGCGCCACGCGCACCAATGACCTTCGATCAGAACTGTGTGCTGAAACCGAGCCGCACTTCGCGAGGTGGCGCATAGGGCAGTGTGTTCAGCGGATTCACGCTTGTGGCTTGCCACGTGTCTGTGTCGCCCAGATTGCTCACATGCAAGGTGGATTCGAACGACTCTGGCAACGCCGACCACCACTGCCCCAGAGGTAACCGAAGATGGACATTGGCACGCACATAGCCGGCCGCAGGCGGGTTGAGTACCGGGCGCACGGCCTGCACACGCGATGACCTAGGCGATGCACCGGCCGCCTCTATAGCCGCACCCAATTGCCAACCGGCTTCAGCAACGAATGCCGCCTGCATACGCAGCAAATCCTTGGGCTGCTGGGTGTCATCCAAGCCAAAAAGACGTACCCAACTGCTATCCAATCGCCACTGCGAAGACGGCGCCCAGCGGGCCTGCCATTCCATACCAGAGAAGCGCGCGCGCTCACGATTGGTGAACGTGAGTCTGCGGTCAGCGGCGGGCACCAAGACAATCAGATCACTCAAATTTTGTCGGAACAGGCGCGCCGAGGCGTCGAAGCCTGCATCCGCCCAGCCCAGCTCCAAAGCATCAATTCGACCGCGCTCGGGCTTCAGCGTCGGGTCACCGCGTTGAAACGCGGCATTGCTGAAGCGCTCGCGAGCATCGGCATTCCGAAACGAACGACCGCTCAGCAGCTTGGCCCGCCATGGACCTTCCGGCGCCCACACCAGACTGGCCTGCGGCGTGGTGCCAGAACCGCCATCCTTGACGCGTTGAGACGTTGCGCCGAGGCCCAATTCAAGGCCCGGCATCACATCGACATAGGTCTGCGCAAACACTGACCACTCGCGCGAGCGCCATTCCGGGAACAGCCCTTGCACCGACCCACGTGCCTTCGCTCCCTGCACACCCACAAAGCCACGCCACGTGGCTTCTTGCGGCGATTCCAGCGCGAGGCGTAAGGACTCGCGGCGGCTGTAGCCTTCGGTCACATCGAAGGCAATGCGGCTGCGGTCCGCGGCCAGCGCGGCATGCAGGTTCCACTCACCCCAATGCGCTACATGGGTGAGCCGCGCCGCGACCGAGTTGTCGCGGACGGGCGGAACGTAAGACGAGCCGAATTGCGCACTCGAGGCATTGGTGCTGTTGCTTCGCAGGCCCATCCACTGCAGGCGGGTCTCACCCCAATGGGCCATGACGCCCCAAGCATCGCCGGTTTGTTCCATGGTGCCGTTGACTCGGGCGAAGGAGCCATTTCGCAGCGCGATCGCCACCTGCTCAAGCGGCCAATCACCCCAGGCACTTTGGCGCCCAGCAAAAAGCGTAGCGCCACGGTCACCATCACCGATGTGCCACTGAGCTGCACCGGTAGTCGGACCTGCACCGACCTCCGCTTCGAGCTGTGCTCCAGCGGCTTGTGGCGCTTTGGTCACGATATTGACCACACCCGAGACGGCGTTGCTGCCATGCAAGGTCCCGGCCTGCCCGCGCACAAACTCAATTCGGTCCACCAAAGCCAGAGGGAAAGAGTCGTAAAGCAGCCGGTTGGAACCGCCCACCGTGCTTGCGCGCCAAGGCACGCCATTCATGAGAATGAGCAGGTGATTGTCGTTGTCATTGACGGCATTGCCATACACAGCCGCATAGGCGTTCGTGAAGGTTTGCCGCTGCAGGATTCGAATCGCTGGCAGCAAGCTCAGGGCTTCTGACAAGTTGCGCACGCCTTGGGCCTTCAGGCGCTCAGCAGTCAGCACATCCACCAAGGCTGCAGCAGAGGCACCATCCTGTTGGCCAAGGCTGACGGACGAGACCTTTACGGCCAGAAGGTCTTCTAGGGAGAGGTCAAGCAGATCTGCCTGAGGTTGCGGTTGTGCTTGGCCAGCTGCCGCCCAGCAGAGCCCAATCAGGGCCGTTGGCCACCACCGTTTCCGCCACAGCGCCGACGTACGCATCGCCCACCCTCCATGCGAGCAGCAGTTATACGCCGCGCCTAACCTCATGCATGTGGAGGCGCGATGAAGAAATGCAGGGCCACCCCGCCGAAAAGCGCCGCACCTACCCAATTGTTCTGAAGGAAGGCAGCAAAGCAGTCGTCGCGATGGCGCGAGCGACCGAAGCTAAAGATATGCACCACGAAACACGCCGCCACCAGCAGGCCCAGCCAGTAGCCAATACCCAGCTCTGCGCGCAAACCAAGCAGCAGAAAAGCACTGCCGGCCAACACGTAAAGTCCCGCCATCACGGGCACATCCAGATCACCAAACAACAAGGCGGTGGATTTCGCTCCGGCCTTCCGGTCGTCGTCGCGATCCACCATCGCGTACCAAGTGTCGTAGGCCGTGGTCCAAAGCACATTGGCGCAAAGCAGCAGCCATGCCTCGGGCGGCGGCCACGCATCGCGCACCGCGGTGTAGGCCATCGGAATTCCCCAAGAGAAGGCCAAGCCCAGCCACACTTGTGGCAGATAGGTGTGCCGCTTCATGTACGGATACGCAGCCGCGAGGGCCACAGCAATCACGCTGAAACCGATGGTGCGCGCGTTGGTAGTCAGCACCAGCAGCAGGGCGACAAGCATGAGCGATGCAAACAGCCCAAGCGCAAAGCGGCCGGAAAGCTCGCCAGCCACCAAGGGGCGCTTCTTGGTTCGCGCCACTTTGCTGTCCAGCCAGCGGTCGGCGTAATCGTTGATGACGCAGCCCGCTGCGCGCGTGAGCCACACCCCACCAACAAACACCACCAGCAGATGCAAAGAGGGCAAACCCTCAGAGGCAAGCAAGAGCGCCATCAGGGTGGGCCACAGAAGGAGCAGCCAACCAATTGGGCGATCGGCGCGCATCAGTCGCCAGCTTGCGTCGTAACGGCTCTGCCAAGGCTGTGGCAGATGCTGCGCCCAAGGCGCGGTGAGGGACTCAGTCTTCATTGCGAATCAAATTGCCAAAACTCAAGGTCCAGCTATCTTCGCCTTGATTCGTGCGTCCGTAACCGAACAACAAAGGGCCGAAGGGACTGGAAAGGCCGACGAACACGCTACCCGCTCGTGTGGCATCAGAGAACGCAAAGCTCTGCCCCGGATCCCAGGTGTCACCGACTTCTGCGCTGAAACCGAGGTAGGTCGGGACCGCCAACAACGCATTGCTGTCGCCGATGCGGTAGTAGTACACCGCGCGCCCATAGGCCAGACGCGTGCCCACTCGGCTGCGTTCCAGCGCGCCGGACAGATTCAGGAATCCACCCAAGGTTGAGAAAGCGGCTAAGTCGGGCGGCTGGTCCAGATCGCGCGCCCACCGAGCGCCCAAGAGCAGGTGATGCGCGCCGTGCGAGAGCGCGGTGTCACTGCGAAGGCGCGTGACCCAGCCTTGGCCCTCGCCACCCAGTGCATCCAGATGGCGATCTACGGTGGCGACCGCGCGCGTACCGCGTGTGGGAAAACTGAGTGTGTCCAACGTGTCCCAAACTGCACGCCCTCCCACCGTCGTGACTTGCTGATCTAGGCCGCCCAACACGCTCAAGCCCACTAAACGACGAGCCTTCAAGGCTGATCGCCGAAGATTGGCCTCCAAAGCCCAGCGTGGATCGGTTTGCAGCCCGATGCGTGCGCCTAAGGTGGTGCGTGAGAAGCGAAACTCTGCCGCCTGTTGCGCGCCGAAGCTCAGCGGCACATTGCTGGCGCGATAGCCGCCATCCAAGCCCACATAGAAACGGCGATCAAGATCGAGGGGCGCGAACCAATCTGCCGAGAGTTCAGTGATGCGCCCCAAGCGCAGCAAGGCGCGCAACTCATCACCGTCACCGCTGACGCCAGTGCGCAGAAGCTCGGCGGTGAGCTGGTAGTCGCTGCGGCCATTGAAATCATCAGAGAGCTGAAGGCCAAGACTGGCGAACATCGGCCCCCAAGTCTTGTCGATGGGAAGCAATTCCACGCCGCGTCGGCCCTCACGCTCGACGATTCTCCAACCGATGCGCTGGTACGTGCCCTCGGCATAAGCCGATTGAACAGCTGCATCGATTCGTTCGGGAGCCAAAGGCTGACCCACGAGGTTCTGCGCGCGCTGAGCGACCAAGGCGGCAGTGCCGGTGCGGCGCTGGTCCACTTCGACAAATGCAATGGCGTCATCGGCGAAAGAAGGCGGCTTGCGTTGTTCGCGCCACGCGATGTAATCCGCTTCGCTGACTGCTATACCGCGCAAACGCGGCGCTTGCGACTCTGCGGCTTGTTCGCCAAGCGGTACCACGGTCAACGCTGTTTCGAACGCTGCGCTGGAAAAATCGCCTAGTGGCGGAACGATCAACACATCGTTTTCGCCCAAGGTTGCCAGCGTGGTCTTGGTTTTTTCCTTTATCAGTACCGACACCATCTGGAAAGCGATGCTGGCAGGGCTTCGCAAATCCTCACGCGCGAGCAGTGGCGCACCCACATCCACGGCGATGACGACATCCGCGCCCATGCGTCGCACGATGTCGATCGGCACGTTGTCGACCAAGCCGCCATCAACCAGCAGACGACCGTTGATCTCCATGGGCGCAAACACCGCTGGCACGGCCATCGACGCACGCACGATGTGTGCCAAATCGCCTTTGCCAAACACCACTGCCTCGCCAGTCACGATGTCGGTGGCGACGGCGCGAAAAGGAATGGGCAACTCATCGAAGTCTCGGTTTCCTGCGACCGGCAACAACATGCGTCTCAGAAGAAGACCGAGTTTTTGGCCTTGCACCGCACCGTAAGGCAGCACCACACCGCCGTCGCGCCAGCCCAACTCCAATTCGGCGCGGTAGTTCAGCTGCGCGTCTTTGCGTCGCATGGGCAAGTTGCCGCGATCGGGGTCATCGCGAAACAGGTCCTTCCAATCCACCGAGGCCAGCACGCGCTCGATGTCGTCTGGGCGCTGGCCGCTGGCATAGAGCGCACCAACGATGGCGCCCATGCTGGTGCCCGCGATGGCGCAAATCGGCACGCGCTCGCGCTCCAGCACGCGCAAGACGCCGATGTGCGCTGCGCCACGCGCGCCGCCACCACCCAGCACCAAACCGACGCAAGGGCGCTGTGGCTCGCCACTCGGCAAAGGCTGCGCCGCGGCGCGAGCCTCGGGAAAGACAGGCATCAGCAAGCACAAAACCAACAGGACGCAGCGCGTAGGGAGCATTCGTTCAATCTCAAATCAGGCATAGCCATGATGCCGTAAGGAGGCCATCGTTCTGCTGCAATGCAACGGGAGATTTCCTGCTGCGTCGCAGCATCCGTAGTGTTTTTTTTGCCGTAGCGAACGCTGGCGTATGGCGGCACCCATAACTTTGTTTTAATGTGGCCACCGCCGTGGTTCACGACCCAGTGAGCCCCGCCCTTGTTGCTGACCACCCCGCTCAGGAGTTCTGCATGCCCCGCACCCGTATTCTCGTCGGCGCCGTCGCGCTGGCCCTCGCCGCATCGTCGGCACACGCCCAGCGTTTCAGCGGCGTCATCAGCTTCGGTGACAGCCTGTCGGACGCCGGCAACGTCGGCTTGATCAACAACCCTGCCGGCGGCCCCAGCCAGAGCTTCACCACCAACCCCGACCCGGTGATGGTCGAGCTCCTGGCCACGTACTTCGGCCAGGCCCAGCGCGCCTCACTGGCCGGCGGCACAAACTTCGCGTTCGGCGGCGCTTGCGCCCAGGCCGCCACCAGCGCAACCACCCCGCCCTGCTCCAGCACGGCCGTGCCGCGCTTGGGCGCTCAGGTCAGCCAGTACCTCGGTGCCGGCACCACGGTCGCCAATCCGAATGCGCTGTTTACCGTTTGGATGGGCGCCAATGACTTGTTCCCGCTGATCCCCGTGTGGGCAGGCAACCCTGCGACTGCGACAGCCAATGCATCGGCGGGCGGCATCGCGCCGGCCACGGCTACGGTGCAGCAGATCGGCCGCCTGCAGGCCGCTGGCGCACGCAACATCTTGGTGCTGAACCTGCCTGACCTGGGCAGCACGCCGCAGTTCGGCGCGGGCACCCCGTTCGCAGCCGCAGCGCCTTTGGCCACGCTGGCCACGCTGAGCTACAACGGTGCGTTGAACCAAGGCCTGGCCTCACTGGGAACCGGCATCATTCCGATCAACGTCTTTGGCTTGGTGTCCGAAGTGCGCACCAATCCGGCGGCATTTGGCTTCAGCAACGTGACGGGCACGGCCTGCAACTTGGGCGTGCTGCCGGGCGGTAGCTCTTTGTTCTGCAGCCGTGGCGCGCTTGTTGCCGCCGGCGCCGAGAACACCTTCCTGTTCGCCGACGGCGTGCACCCGACCGGCGCAGCACATCGCCTGCTGGCCAACGTGGCCATTGCCACCATCGAAGCGCCGGCCATCGTGGCCTTGGCACCCGAAGCCGCCATTGCCGCATTTGGCGACCACAGCCGCTCGGTCAACGACGCGCTGTTCGGCGAGTACCTGGGTGAGCGCGAAGACGGCACCGTGCGCGGTTACCTGACGGTTTCTGGCGGCAACGGTTCGCTGGAAGGCAGCACCTTCTCGCCGGCGGCTGACACCACCGCTTTTGCGGTCACGGCAGGCGCCAACTTCCGCATGAGCGAGACCTTCACCTTCGGCGTCGCTGCCACGGTGGGTGATCAGAACATGGACCCGGTGGGCGGCACCATCGACGGCAACAGCACCTTGCTGTCGGCCTACGGTGTGGTGAACTTCGGCGGCTTCTATGCCAACGCCATCGTCAGCGGCGGCACGACCAACCTGAAGATCAGCCGCAACATCAACCTGTTCGCCAGCGTGCGTGTTGAGAACGGCGAGACCGATGCCGATCAGACCGGCGCCGAAATGAACATCGGCTACATCTTCAAGGGTGACAACTTCGCCCACGGCCCCTTCGCCGGCGTGGCGTGGCAAGAAGCCGTGGTCGGCGCTTACTCGGAAGACGGCACCACCTCGACCGCCATGAACTTCTCGGAGTTCACGCGTGAGTCGCTGGTGACCCGCCTTGGCTACCAGCTCAGCGCCGACGTGGGCGGCATCAAGCCCTTCGCTCGCGTGGCTTGGAACAGCGAAGACGAGACCGACGCGACCGTCGTGAATGCTGGCTCGAACAGCATGAACGGCCGCTTCGACGGCGTTGGATTTGCGCCGTCTGATGAGTGGTACAGCGCCGATGTGGGTATCGGCTTCGACCTCACCGATTCGATCAGCGGCCACCTGAGCTACTCGGGCCGCATCAACGATGACGTGACCGATCGCGACAGCCTGAACCTCGGCTTGAACGTGCGCTTCTGATCCACGTCGCACCGTAACAACAACAGGCCGCCTTCGGGCGGCCTGTTCTTTTTGGAGTGATGCACGATGACGAATGCGGAAACGTTCTCCAGCGTGGTGCAACGCCAACTGGACGCTTACAACCAACACGATGCCCACGCCTTCTCTGCATGCTTCAGCGAGACAGTTCAGGCTTGGCGGCACCCGCTTGATGCGCCGTTCCTAAAGGGGCGAGCGGAACTGCATGACTACTACGCGCACGAGCGCTTCTGTCATGCGGGCTTGCGCGCCCACGTGCGCCATCGCATCGAACTCGGCAACCGAGTCATCGATCACGAGCACGTGGTTGGGTTGGGTGCACCGCGCGAGGTGGTGGCGATTTATGAGCAGGGCGACGATGGCCTGATTGGTCGCGTGTGGTTTTTTGCGCCGGGCTGATGACCCACGCCTCGCAACGACGGTTCGCTCAGTCGCGGTCGAACGTGGCTTCGAGCTGCACGCGTTGCTCAATGCCACTCTCGAGCTGCGCTGCCAACCAGCGCCGCAAGGCATAGGTCACGGTCACCACTTGGCCCGTGCCGCTAAGCGCCATGCCATAGCTCACATACAACTTCGGTGTGATGCGCTTGCCCAGCGTCACGGCATTGCCACCCAGCGCGCGCGATTGCCCCACGCTGGCCGAATCCAGGCCCACCTTTCCGGCCACCACCTGCGCCAACGCACTACCGCCCAGCGAGGTGGCGGCTTGCTCAAGTTGCGCCGCGTCTTGGCCATCGGCGCTGGATAGCGGGCGACCAAACATCAACCATGACAGGGCTTCGGCCTGCGGCAAAGCAGGCTTCGACCACACCTCGGCCACCGGCGACAGCGCGCTGCCCGTGAGCGCCACACCCACGCGCGGCTCGGAATCAGGGCGCTCGGCGAGAACATCCAGCACCGGTTCGTCGATGGGTGCATTGGCCCAACGAATTTCACCGCGCGTGAGATCCAACTGCTGCCCGTACGCGCGCAACTCGCCGGACAGCGCCAAGCGCCCGCTGGCGCGGAGCTCGCGGTCGATGCGGTCGCGGATACGCAACTCGCCCGACAATCGACCATCGAAACCAAAGCCCTTAAGTCGTACCTCGTCGCTCAGGGCCATCACAAAATCGGCATCGAGCGCCAACACACTCGCAGTCGACGAGGGCGCTGCATCGTCCACCACCACCACATCGGGCGATGTGCCTGCCGTTTGTTCAAAGCGATCCAATTGCAGAGCGGCACGCGGCACCTCCACGCGGCCACGAAGACGCGCCACATCCTGATCGACGACCAGATCCAAGGCAGGCGAGATCCACACCTGCCCGTCTGGCGTGTCCAAGACGCGCACATCATTGCCGCGCAGCGAGAGCGTCAGCGGACGAATTCCAGGCTGCCACTCGCCCTGCAACGTGAGTGCGCCATCTCCCGTCGGCAAACGCCCCTGCACGCTCAACTGGCCGTCTGCACCGCCCGAAACACGCAAGCTTCCATCGCTTACTGCAATACCCAATGCGGGCAAATCAAAAGATAGAGGCGTCGCATCGATGACGCCGCTCCAGCGAGGCGCGTCGAGCGTTCCACTCACGCTGAGTTGGCCTTGAATTTTTCCTCGCGGCGCAGCGATGTCGGCCGAGAGCGCATCCAGCAAACTCAAGTCACTCAGGTTGAGCGCGGCTTCACCACTCAAGGCCCCATCCGGCTGAGCATCGGCACGCCACTGCAGCTCGGCTTGAGTGGAGCGCAAAACGCCGCTGCTTTCCCAAGCGCCTTGCTGCACACCCACACGACCCTCAAGCGAAAACAAGGCCATCACTCCCGGCGGCGTTGCTGTGTCTTCAGGCAACAGGGCTGTTGCCCAAGCGGGATTGAGCCCAGTGCCCTGAAGGTTCAGTTGCTCGGCGTTGCCCTGCGCGCAAAGGCGACCGGCTTCGGCAATGTTCAAGCACAGCGCAGTAGGCAATGACCATTCGCCTTTGCTCCAACGCAGCGTGCCCGGAGCTTGCAAAGCGATGGCGGGGAGCTTGTCGATTTGCGCCTTCGCTGCACGCAAGGTGAGCTCGCCTGCCGCGAAACCTTCGTCAGCGCTCCAGTCTGCGTCGACATCGATGCTTCCGCGGGGCGCACGCGCGCGAAGCTGCGCGCTGGCTTGCTGCAAGCGACCATCGACTTGAATCTCGAACGCATCCACCGGCTCGCCATAGACGACCAATCCATCTGCATTGACGCGAAGCGTGCCCGCATCGGCGTTGGGAAATTGCGCATCGAGTTGAATGCGATCCGCGGTGATATCAGCTAAAGCAAAGCCACGCACATTCACCTTGCCCTGCAATGCAAGTTCAGCCGACGTGCCTTGCACGCGTGCCTCGCCATCCAACACGCCTGATGCACCCTGCCACCACGGCGCAATGTCGAAAGCCTGAGCATTCAATGCGAGAGCTAGAGTTGGCGCCACGCGCCCCTTGGCGCGGAGCAAGCCATCGCTCACGATCAAATCCGCATCAAGCGTCACTTCGTCGCCGTGCGCAGCCACCTGCATTTCCCCGCTGACGGATTCCCCGCGTAGCGTGCCGCGGATTCCAGTGGCGTCGGCGCGCCAAACGAGCTCGCGGTCGGCAGGCGCTGCGCCGCTCAGCTGAACCTGTGCACTGAGTTCACCCGGCCACTCCGGCAAGAACCACGCGGGGTCGATGGACTGCGCAGCAAGGTCGAAGCCAAAACGCTTCGAGTCATCCAGTACGAACTCGCCGCTTCCATCCAAACGGCCCTCGGGCGCCGTCAAACGCAGGCGCGGCAGCACAATTCGCTGCGGCACACCTTCTACGTTGGCCTCGAAGCGCGCACGTTGCGATCCACGCTGCAGTACCAGGTCGGCTTGCGAACGCCACGCATCGAGCGTGCCGCTCAGGGTGGCTTGGCCATCCGCTTGCACGCGCGCATCACCATCACCCCAGCGCAGATTCGCGGCCTCGGCCGTTAGGTCGAATTCGCCGGCCTCCGCGACGACATTACCCATGAGGCGCACGCGCCCCTGCAGCACATCCAACTCGAGGGGATTCGCATACAGCACGCCTCTTTCCCAACGCAGCGCAGAAGGCGCGATACCGACCATCTGTTCGCCACGCCGAACGTGCCCTTGTAACGACATTGCCGCGCCTTGTCCGGTGGCATCGATGGCAAAGCCCAGCGGCGGGCTCTCGACCAGGCCATACGCTTGTGGCTCCAGCGCCTCGCCTTCGCCTTGCAGATGCCACGCAGGAATCGCGCCGCCTTGAGTCCAGCTCAACGCAAGCTGCCATGGACCTTCTGCACGCCCCGAGAGCTGCGCCTCACCGCTCTCGAGTGCTCCGTCGACGGCCAAGAGCGCATGCCCGCCCGCAGCGAGTTCAAGGTTCAGTTGTGCTTGCGTGGCATAACCGTTCGCAGGCTCGTAGTTCACCTCACCCGAGAGCCGACCCAAGGGCGCACTCGCGCGAAGCGAAGAAACCTTCAGGCGGCCCGAATCAAGCAGAACCGCCGCGCTCAAGTCGGTCAGTGTGTAGGCGTCGCCCTCAACAGGCTGCACGCGCACATCGCTGACCCCAAGTTCATCGACATGAATTCCAAAGGGGATGTCGAGTTTTGGCAGGCGCTCAACCCAAGGCACCTCCGGTGTTTCAGGTACGGGCATCAGTGTCACGCGCACGCCCTGCACACGAAGTCGCGCCACATGGAGCGTGGGCTCCCTCAGGCCAGGTAGCCGCGGCGACACGTCAATGCGCGCGATGGCCACATGCGCGCCTTCGACATCGAAGGTCACATCACGCAAGCGCAAACCGCCGGCCAAGCTGCCCTCCTGTGCGCCAATGCGCAACGCGCCCTGCGGCCACGCCGCTGTCGCGCGTGCCAAGACCTGATCGCGCCCCGTCTCGCTACCGAGAAGCCACCATGCCCCCAGCAAGGCAGCGAGAAGGCCGAGCCCCGTGGCGAAAAAAACGTAGCGGAAAAGCCGCTTCAAAACTGCACCCCGAAACTGAGGTGCAAGCGTGTTCCGCCACCCGCTTCGGCGTCCAAACCATGAGCCACATCCACGCCCACCAAACCCACCGGCGAGCGCCAGCGCACGCCAACGCCGGCGCCCAGCTTGGGATCGAACCCGCGAGAGGTGTTAAACGCATCGCCTGCGTCGACGAACACGGCAGCGCCCCATGTGTCATTGAAGAAATGCTGAAATTCGGCGCTCGCCGTAGCGAGGTAAAAACCGCCGAGTACTTCACCTTCAAAGCGCGGGCCAATCTCGCGATAGCCGTAACCGCGAATGCTCTGGTCGCCGCCTGCAAAGAAGCGCAGCGAAGTAGGGAACTCCTGAAACTCTCTCGAGCCGCTGAATTGAGTGCCACCCAACTCCCCGCGCAGCAATAGGCGCTGACGGTCATTGAACGCGCGCACCCATTGGACGTTCAGCGTGAACTGTGCGAAGCGGCGCGAGTCGAAACCTGCGTCAACTTGCCCTGCACGAACCATGGCACGGAGAAGCAATGACTGATCGGGCCACACAGGATCGTCAGATTCGCGGTACTCCAACGCGACTTCGGGATAAAGCAATCGCTGCGCAGCCGATGCAATGCGAAAGCGTGAGCGGATACGTTCCCGCGCGAGCACCAGATCCGCCGATGCCAACCAAGGCTCGCGCTGACCCTGCCAACCGGTTCGCATCGTACTGCGCTCAAAACCGAGCACGCCGGCCTGGTCTTCTTCCGCGTAGCCGACCTGCGTGCTGTACCAACCCGGCCACGCATGCATCGCCGGGATGCGGTACTGCGTGGAAGCGGCCAAACGCACTTGCGACCATTCGGCATCGGCAAGCCACTTATGCCCACGGCGATTGACCCAGCGACGATTCAACCCACCGCGCAGGCCTAGGCCACTATCGGTACCCAAGCTGATCGCCGCTGAGTACGTGGTGCGCTTGGCGGGCGTGGTGGTGATGCGCACCGGCACCTGCAGGCTATCGGCGGGCGCGGCATCTTCGTCGGGCGTCACTTCGATCAGCGCGAAGTAATCCAAGGCGCTCAAGTCGCGCTGCAAGCGGATCAAACGATTGCGGTGATACGAATCGCCCAGTGACCAATCCACCAGCGGATCGAGCAAACCCTCTCGAAACTGATTGGGTGCAAATGTCGCCATGCCCATCGCATGGCGCGGACCGGAATCCCAATGCAACGCGATCTCGGCCGTGGCATTACCACGATGCACTTCCACGCGATTTGCAGTGCGCTTTGCATTGAAGTAGCCGCGCTCCGCGAGCTTGCGATCGACTTGCAGTTTGCCGGTCTCGTACTCGGCGTGGACAAAGCGCTCGCCAAGCTTTGGGCCTAGCTTCGGCAGCTCTCGCATCACGAAGCGGTCGGCAAGCGCCGCGCCACTCATTTGCGCATCGAGCGACTTCACTGTGATCGGAACACCCGCATCCACTTTGACGAAAACCAGCAATCCTTTAGCGGCAGTCTCACTCTCAACATGCACGACCGGCGCGTAGTAGCCGAAAGGCTCGAGCGCGCTACGCACTTCTGCAGGGATACGCCGCAGTAAAAACTGCAGGCGGGCTTCACTCAGTTGCCGACGTTGTGTCGCGCTGAGACGCGACAGACCCAAGGCCAGCTTCACGTTCGCCGTCTCTGGGGCACGCAAGCCCAGAACGCGCACCTCCGCGAGAGACACGGGCTCAGGTTCCACCGAAGCGCCAGAACCCTGCGCCGCGACAACACTGGGCAATGCGGCCAAGAACACGAGTGCCATCGAACGCAGGGCGGCTCGAATGCGGCCTTGCGTCAATGGCGAAGCGAACCCGAAGCCAGCGGCCCTCAGGTTCGCGCTCAAGCGATCAGCCCGCCAACTGTTCGATGGCAGCCACCGCAGCGAAACGATCAGCCAAGGCCTTGAGCAAGGCCAAGCGGTTGTCGCGAACCGCAGGCTCATCGGCCATCACCATCACGCCGTCGAAGAACGCGTCGACCGGCGCACGGAGTTCGGCCAAACGACTCAAGACCGCCACGTAATCGCGCTGCGCCAGCGTGGCATCGGTATCGGACAAGGCCGCACTCAAGGCCGCGTGCAAGGCTTTCTCGGCGGGCTCGACAAGACGTGCCGCATCGATGGCCTCGGGCACTGCGCCTTCCACCTTCTTCAAGATGTTGCGAATGCGCTTGTTGGCTGCGGCGAGCGCTGCAGCCTCGGGCAGTTCCGCGAAACGCTTGATGGCCTCCAAGCGCTCTGCAAAGTCGGCCAAGGACACCGGGCGAGTGGCGGCCACGGCGTCGAACAAGGCGGCGCCAATGCCGCGCTCTTCGAAGTAGCTGCGAAGGCGATCAAGAATGAAGTCGTAGAGTTCGTTGGCATCGACCGAAAGCCCGGAAGGCAGCGCCGCTTTCGCCGCTTCCAACAAACCCAGGAGGTTCAGATCGAGCCCGCCCTCAATGAGGGTGCGCGCCAAGCCCAAAGCATTACGACGCAGTGCGAACGGATCTTTGTTGCCCGAGGGCTTCAAGCCCGCGGCAAAACCACCGGCCAAGGTGTCGAGGCGCTCGGCCAAGGCCAACACTTGCCCCAGGCGTGAGGCAGCAATGGCATCGCCCGAGAAACGCGGCGCGTACACCTCGTCCAGCGCCTGCGCGATGGCGCTGCGCTGTGCTGCCGCGACATCGGCCAGCGCGGCATCGTGCTCGGCGTAGTAGCGGCCGGCAATGCCCTGCAACTCCGGAAACTCGTTGACCATGCGGCTTTGCAGGTCGGCCTTGCACAGCAAACCGGCCACATGCGCCAGATCCGCATCGTCGCCCAGCGCCGTGGCAATCGCGCGCGCCAACGCAGCGATGCGCGCCACTTTGTCGGCATAGCTGCCCAGCTTTTGCTGATACGTCACGGTGGCGAGGCCTTCGTTCATCACCGACAGGCCTTGCTTCAAATCTTCATCGAAGAAGAAGGCGGCATCGGCAAAGCGGGGGCGAATCACCCGCTCATAGCCTTTGCGCACTTCGTCTTCATTCGTTGAAACGATGTTGGCGATACCGATGAACTTTTCGGTTAAGCGGCCCTGCGCATCCAACACCGGGAAGAACTTCTGGTTCGCCTCCATCGTGCTGATGAGCGCTTCCTGCGGCACGCGCAAGAACGCGCGCTCGAAGCTGCACAGCACGGCCTTGGGCCACTCCACCAAGCCGTTCACTTGCTCAAGATTGTCGTCGGTAATGCGCGCGCTTCCGCCCGCTTGCGCTGCAGATCCCTCCACTTCGGCGCGAATGGCCGTTCGGCGCTCTTCGGCATCGACCAGAACCTTGCCACCACGCAGCGCTTCCACGTAGGCATCGGCTTCGCTGACCCACACCGACTTGTCGTGCATGAAGCGATGGCCGCGGCTCATGCGATCCGATGCTTTTCCGAACGCCACCAGGGGCACCACATCGGCGCCATACAACGCGACCAGCCACAGCGCCGGGCGAGCGAATGCATGCGCATGTGCACCCCAGCGCATCGGCTTCGGAATCGGCATGGCCTTCAGTGCTTCGTCCAGCACGCTTTGCAACAGATCAATGGTGCGCGCGCCGGGCTTGACCGCGCGATGCACGAAGCGCTCGCCTTTGCCATCTGTGCTGCGTTCCAAAGCCGTCCATTCCACGCCCGCCTTGGCGGCAAAACCTTCCAAAGCTTTTGTCGGAGCACCATTCGCATCAAGACCGATATTGAGATACGGACCCAAGACTTCCGAGCGCTGCTCGGGCTGCTCAGCCGCAACGCGCTCAATCAACACCGCCAAGCGACGCGGCGAATACAGCGTGCGAAACGGGCCAATGCCCACACCGCGCTTGGCCAAGCCTTCAGCAATGCCATTGGCGAATGCTGCCGCCAATTCAGGCAATGCCTTCACCGGCAATTCTTCGGTCCCCAGTTCGATGAGAAGCGATTGCGTGCTCATGCGGAGGCCTCCTGTGCGTCCAAGCCCAAGGTCGCGCGATGCTCCGGATTCTTTACGCCGGGGAATCCCAGTTTCTGCCGCTGCGCGAAGTAAGCCTCGGCCACGCTGCGTGCCAAGGTACGCACACGCAGGATGAAGCGCTGTCGCTCTGTCACAGAGATGGCGCGGCGCGCATCCAGCAAATTGAAACTGTGCGAGGCCTTGCACACTTGGTCATAGGCCGGAAGCGGAAGCCCCAACTCCACCAGCTTCAAGGCTTCGGCCTCGCAGGCATCGAAGCGATGGAACAACTCGGCCACATTGGCGTGTTCGAAGTTGTAGGCGCTTTGCTCGCGCTCGTTCTGCAAGAACACATCGCCATAGGTCACCACGCCTTGCGGGCCCACAGTCCACACCAAGTCGTACACGTTGTCGCAGTTCTGCAGGTACATGCAGAGGCGTTCGAGACCGTAAGTGATCTCGCCGGTGACCGGCGCGCATTCCAAGCCGCCCGCTTGCTGGAAGTAGGTGAACTGCGTCACTTCCATACCGTTCAACCACACTTCCCAACCCAAGCCCCAGGCGCCGAGCGTCGGCGATTCCCAGTTGTCTTCCACCAAGCGCAAGTCATGCACCTGCGGGTCGATTCCCAGCGCCTTCAGCGAGCCGAAGTACAACTCGACGATGTTGTCGGGATTCGGCTTCATCACCACTTGGTATTGGTAGTAGTGCTGCAGGCGATTCGGGTTCTCGCCATAGCGCCCATCACCCGGACGGCGCGAGGGCTGCACGTAAGCCGCACTCCACGGCTCAGGGCCCAGCGCGCGCAAAAAAGTGGCCGGGTGGAAGGTGCCTGCCCCCACTTCCAGATCGAGCGGCTGAATGAGCACGCAGCCCTGTTCGGCCCAATAGGCGTTTAGGCGGGTGATGAGTTCTTGGAAAGTGGGCGCAGACATCGGACTCGACGCAATAAAAACAAGCGCTCAGTATAGCCGCGAGCCCTACAGCGCCCGCGCCCAGACTGCCCGATTGCCGTGACCCAACCGCCCCGATTCCTCATTCTTGAAACCGGCCGCCCCGTGCCCAGCATGCGGCGCCATGGCGACTTCACGCACTGGATTCGCACCGCCGCCGGCCTTGGCGGTGCACAAGTCGACGTGTCCCGCGTCTTGGACGGGCACGCACCGCCCATGGCACAGGCCTACGCCGGCGTGCTCATCACCGGCTCGGGCGCCATGGTGACCGAGCGCGAAGCGTGGTCAGAATCCACCGCGGAGTGGCTGCGCGAGGCGGCGCACGCGGGTGTTCCCCTGCTGGGCATCTGCTACGGCCACCAATTGCTGGCGCACGCTTTGGGCGGCCGTGTGGACTACAACCCTCATGGGCGCGAAATGGGCACGGTGGCCGTGCACTTACACCCCGAAGCGGCTAGTGATCCGCTGTTTCGCGGCCTGCCGCAGGGGTTTGCCGCACAAACAACGCACCTGCAAACCGTGGCCGCGCCGCCGCCCGATGCGGTGGTCTTGGCACGCTCGCACTTGGATGCCTGCCAATCCTTTCGCTGGCGCTCGCATGTGTGGGGGCTGCAGTTCCATCCGGAGTTTGGCGTCACCCATATGCGCGGCTACATCGCCGCCCGACGTGACGCGCTGCAGCGCGAGGGCCACTGCTATCGTCGAATGCTAGAGTCCGTGCGCCCTGCACCGCAGGCGCGCGATGTGCTGCGCCGTTTCGTTCGCCACGCAGCACAACATCGCCACAGCTAAGTTGACCCCCCAAAAGCAAGGATTTCGACATGAGTGTTCGTTGGGCTGGCTTTACCGCACCTTTTCGTTGGTTGATCGACGCAGTGGATGTGGGCAGGCATCAGCCTGCAGCAGTGCTCGGCGCAATCCTTTTGGCCACGCTGATCAACATGATGCCGAGCTTCGTGGCGCAATTCGCCACCCTTGCTGGTGCAGGCGGCGGCGCATTGGTCGCCGTGACGCAAGCTGCGGGCGTGCTCTTGGCCATCTTGGTCGCACCGGTGCTGCTGGGTGGCATTTTTCGCCTGCTTTCAGCAGCAGAGCAGGGCCAAACCGTTACTGCAACCGACATTCTTGCGGGCTTTAGGGACGGCAGCTTTGCTCGCTTGGTGCTGACCAACCTGCTGTTCTTCGCACTGATGTTTGCGGTGGTGCTGATGATGTTGGTGGTCATCGCCATCATTGTGCCGATGAGCGCGATTCAAGCGCTGCAGCCGTGGATGGAGCAGATCATGGCGCTGCAGGCCCAAGCGGGCGCAGGCAAGCCCATTCAACCGAATGCACTGCCTCTACCGCCCGAAGGCTTGGGCGCCATCATGGGTGTGATGCTGGCCTTTACGCCCTTGCTCTTGCTGGTGTCCATCGGCGGCATGTGGGCCGTGGCACAAAGCGCGCTGCGTGGGGATGGCCCGGTGGCCTCCGTTCTGTTGGGCATGCGTGCTGCCTTCGCTAACGCGCCGTCGTTGCTCGTGCTGATTCTTGCCCTCGCCATTGCTGGCAGCCTGCTGGGCACACTGGCCGTTCTGCTGATCGGCGGGCTGGTCGCGCTGCTCAGTCTGGCCAGCCCTGCCCTGGGTGCGGCAGCAAGCATGCTGATCTTGGTGCTGATCACGGTGTTGTTGAACGCAGTGGCTTACAGCTTCTTGTTGGCGGGCTGGCACGCCACCTGCGATGGCGGCTCTACGCCCGCGCCGGCTGAACGCTCCGACACGACTGGCTTCGAAGCCTGAGGCCTAAAGGCCCAGCAGCACGAAGGCTTGGGCCACGCGAAAGAACAGGAAGAGCAGCAGGCCCAACAACGCGCAGAGCTGCAGCGCCAGCCATGCCCGCGCCCAAGCGGGCATTGGCTCTTGCAAGGCCACCACGCGGGTTCCGGCGATCAAGTCGTGCAAGGCGCGACCGTCCTCACGCCACATCGCAAAGGCGTGGCCCAGATGCAGCAGCAGCCAACTGGGCGCAGCGCCGACAAAACGCAGGGCTGCGCGTCCGAGCGACACATGCCCACCCGCCTTGTCTTGAACCTGCAGGTGCAGCACACGCTTGCCGGGCGTGGCCTGCCACGGCGAGGCCTCGAAGCCGATAAACCATGCGGCCAAGGCCAACACAGAAAGGCCGAGGCCAAGCAGCACACCGCTCATAACGTCAGAAATGCCGAGCACCATCGCCTCGTGGAGTTGCGGGTCGGCGCGCAAGGCCTCGGCAAGATCCAAGAGTCCGAAATGGCCTGCCTCGAAGGCACGCTGCATCGCTGTCTCGGTGGCGAGCAACAGGGCATTGAAGGCATCGAAGGCCGAGATCAATGGCTTCGCTGCCAAGGCGACGGCGAGTGGTGCGAGCAGCACCAGATCGAGCGAGTAGGCCGCATAGCGCGGCCAAAACCGCGCGGGATTCATGATGCTGCGGGTTCCGGCTTGCGCCGCACGAGCACGCGGCCCACCACGAGCCCCGCCTCGTAAAGCAGCCACATCGGAATCATCAGCAGAATCATCGACAGGCCATCAGGCGGCGTGAGCAATGCGGCCAAGATGGCAATCACAACGATCACGTAGCCGCGCCACTCAGAGAGCTGCGCGGGCGTCACCCACTCCAACAGGATGGCAATCAACACCGCGATGGGCAGCTCGAAGGCCAAGCCGGCCGCAATCACCATCACCAGCACAAAGCTGAGATACGCGTTGATGTCGGTCATCATCGCCACGCCCGCAGGAACGGTGGCCGTCAGGAACGCGAACATCGCCGGCAACAGCACGTAGTAGGCGAAGGCTAAGCCCAAGTAGAACAGCAGCACCGATGCGACCAGCAAGGGCAGCGCCATGCGCTTTTCGTGCTTGTACAAGCCCGGCGCCACAAACGCCCAAGCCTGATACAGCACCGCCGGCATGGCGGCCAACAGCGCCACGACGAAAGCCAGCTTTACGGGCGCAAAGAAGGGCGAAGCCACATCAATCGCAATCAACTGGCCGCCTTCAGGCAAGAAGCGCAGAAGCGGCTCGGCCAGCCAGCCGTAAAGATCATTGGCAAACGGCACTGCTGCGATGAAGGCGATGCCCAAGGCCAAGAGCGCGCGCATCAAGCGCAGGCGCAGCTCCAGCAGGTGCGCCATCAAGCCCTCGCCCAAGGCCTCGTCGCGCTCAGTCATTGCGAAGCGCGGGTGGCGAATTCTCGCCATCGGGTTTGCGCGGCTGAGCAAGGTCGGGCTCCGTCGCAGACGGCAATTCCTTGCGCGCTTCAAGCACGGCGTCGTCAAGCGACTGTGTCGCATCGTTAAGGGTTTCGGTCGCTTCGTCGACGGCGCTGCGAATGCTGCGACCTTCGCGCTGCATCGCGGCCTTCATTTCTTCGACGGCCAACTCGCGCTCCAACTCCGACTTCACGGCAAACCACTGCGCGCGCGCCTTGCGCACCCACAGACCGGCGAAACGCGCGGCTTTCGGCAAGCGCTCAGGGCCGAGCACCACCAGCGCAATCACGCCGATGATGACGATCTCGACCATGCCGAGTTCAAACATGGCGGTTCAGCGCTGCTCAGCGGTCCTGGCGTTCGCGGTCGGCGCTGTTCGCCGAACCACTGCCTTCTGCGGGCGGCGCATCCAACTTGGCCGGCGCCGCATCACTGGCGTTGCCATCGCGCATGCCCTTCTTGAAGCTTTGAATGGCCTTGCCCAAATCACCGCCCACACTGGCCAAACGCTTGGTGCCAAACACCAGCAGCACGATGGCAAGGACGATCAGTAGTTCTTTCCAGCCCAACATGGCGAGACTCCAGAAGCGAGACGTGCAGGATAACGCAGTGCCGCAGCAGCCCGTTTACCGGGCGGCTTGCGCGCTGGCCTCTTCGAGCTTGTCACGGAAGCCGACCACGGCATTCACATTGGGCCGCACGCGGTTCTCAAGAATCATGCGCGCGGTCACATCGCGGCCGTACACGCGGCGGTTGGCGCGGTTGTCGATGGCGATCACCGCACCATCCAAGGCCACGCCCGCGAACAGGCCACGAGCGCGCGAGTAGCTGTAGATCTCGGCTTTCAGCTCACCATCGGTGCTGGCTTGGGCACTGCGACCCACCGGACCCGCGGCAATGCTGGCATCCGCGCCCAAGGTGAACTTGCCGTTGACGATGTTGTCGACGCCGCGCTTGGTGCGGAACACCAGCACCACATCGGCCGACTGCACACCGGCCTGGAAGCCGAAGCTGCCGCCGCCGAGCGAGATAAAGGTGGGGTTCGACCAGGTGCC
>JAIXVL010000047.1 GCA_027483045.1 Lysobacteraceae bacterium | reverse complement strand
CTCCTGCTTTGGAAGGCGCAGAAGGCCGCGCTGTCCTGGCTGACCCGGCTTTGCTCGAGCAGGTGTTGGTCAATCTGCTACGGAATGCCATGGAATCGGGCGGACCCTTGGACGCACTGACCATCGCGGTCGCCGTTGAAGGTGAGCACTGCGCCATTGCTGTGCGCGATCGCGGCATCGGCGTGCCCGACAGCGATAACCTTTTTGTGCCTTTCTTCACCACCAAACCGGAAGGCTCGGGCATCGGACTCGTGCTGTGCCGACAGATCATCGAGGCTCATGGTGGGCGCTTGTTGCTGCGCAATCGCGCCGATACGCCCGGTGCGGAGGCACTGATCACTTTGCCCGTCGCGTTCGAGGAGATCCAATGATGGAAGGACGAACCGCATTTCGCATCGGTGTGGCCCTGGCGGTTTTCGGTGTTCTGGCAGGCGGCGTCGGCGTCGGTATGGCGGTATTGGTCACATCGCAACAATGCGGCAGCGATGGCAACTGCGCTGAGTGGGTGCAGGCCATTGGTAGCTTGATCGCCTTGTTGGTGGCCATCTTGGTGCCGGTGCTGCTGCAGGCACAGGCCAATCGCGATGCGCGTCGTCGCGACGCAGCACGCGTGCGATCCGCTGCCTTACGCCTTCTGCCGTTACTTCGGCGCCTGCATGGTCAAGCTGAGGCCGTGGCGCGCTGGGATGGGCGTCGCGAAGGCGGGAGTCCGGTGTTTGTCGATCCTGAGCGGGCTGATGCCCTGCCCGTGGCGCTAGAGGTATTGGTGGCTAGTCAGGTTCCCGGCTGGGACGATGCCCTCTTACAGGCCGGCGAACTCGGTGCCATTGGCGAGTCGGTGCACCTCGCGCTGCGCATGGTTCAGGAGAGCGCCGCGCAGGTTTCCCGCTCGGTTTCGACCGAGCGCTACCGAAGTGGCGACGCGGTAGTGCTGCAGTCGCTTCGCGGCCGCATCCGGGAAACAGAGCTGGCTCTCGATCGTGCGATCCGTGTGTTGGAGGCGCTCTTCCCGAGGACCGCTGACGACGCGCTTCCCATGCTCTCGGGAATGGATCGCCGCATGACCATGAACATGCATCGCGCCGAGTGATCGGCGCACCCGAGGTCACTGCCAGTTGTACTGCACTCCGAGGTGCAGCGAGTCGAGGGCGTAATCACCGCGCAGTCGACCAGCACCGACGATGTCGCGGTCAATGGTGCTGCGGGCGAAGCGGATCACGCCGAGCGCGACGTCCAGGCTGCGCGCGTCGTTGAACGTGTAGCGCACACCACCGCCCACGAAGAAGCGGTCGCTGTCCGGCACGACCGCATTGCGATTCGCGTCACTGACGGCGCTCGACTCCCATTCCAAGCCACCCTTCCACTGCCAATGCGCGCTGCTGCGATGGTTGAGGCCAAGGCCGAGCTTGCGTGTGTTCCGCCAGCCGAACGGAATGATGCTGTCGGCCGCACCGTTGTCGAAGCGTAGGCGGATGTCTTGCAACCGCCTCCAGCGCGTCCAGGTCGCGTCGGCTACTAGCTGCGTACGGTCGCTCAGGTCGTAGGCAAGGCCCGCGCTGGCGATCTCGGGTAGCACAAGGGTCGAGGCCACGCCGCCATTGCTGGTGGCGGGCGTCTGCGTCAGTGCGGCGAACGGGCCCGGCAGCGCCGGGTTGCGGAACGAGGTGTTGCCGGCGACGTCGAGGTCGATCTTCGAACGCAGGTGTGCGCCGAAGCGCAGCCGCTCCGAGGCCTGCCACGCGAGCGACGCCGTCCAGCCGTAGCCGTTGCCCTCCGCGTCGATGCGCGCGGTGCCGTCGTTGCCCTGCGGCAGGATCCAACCGAGCGCGCAGGCCGAGGGGCCGATCGCCGCGAAGCACACAGCGCCGAAGTCCACCGCGCTGATCAGCTTGGTCTGTCCGCGCACGGCGCTGAGGCCGATGCTGCCCGAGAACTGGTCGCTGAGTTCAAAAGCCAGCGCCGGGCTCACGGCCAGCGTCTTCAGTTCCGCCGTCTGCACCTGGTAGCGCCCGACCCAGTCGGGGTCGTACTCGGTGGACAAACCGAAGGGGGTGTAGAGCGCGACGCTGAAGGCCATTCGTTCCGTCAGAGGGCGTGTGTGGAACACGCTGAGCAAGGGCGCCGCGCCATCCGCGCTGGAGCGCGCGGGGCCGATGGCCGGAGTGCCGACTGCGGAGAGGCTTTGCCGATTGTCGAAGTCGGCGGTCAACGCGATGCCGCCCAGCGCCACGCTGGTCTGCGGCGCGTCAAAGCGTGTGGCGAGGGCAGGGTTGAGCAAGGCGACCGACGCGTCATCGGCGCGGGCCACGCCGCTGTGCCCGTTGGCGATGGCCGCCGCGCTCTGCGACTGCACGGTAAATCCACTGCCGAAGGCGGCGCTGCACAGGCCGGCTGAGAGGGCAGCAACGAGAGTTTGTGTCGCCCGTTTGCAGTGCCGCGATTTCGCCGATGTCGCCATGGAGCTCCCCTCTCGATGGTGGATGTGGTGGTGTGCCGGCCTAGGCCAAGCGGTGGCCGGCCCGCAGCGCTTTGCGAGCCGCTTTGTTCTCGTACATGCGGTGGTCCGCGACTTCGAGTAACTGGGCCAAGTGCCGGCTGGTCGGCAACGCACGATCCGAAGTTGCGATGCCGAAGCTCAGGCCCGATTGCGCAAAGCCCAATGCACGGACTTCCGATTCGACGCGCTGCAGCTCGCGGCTCAATCGTTGCCCGGAAAGCTCATCGCCGGAAAGCAGCAGCACCGCGTATTCGTCACCACCGAGTCGGTAAACCTCGGCATTGGCCACGTTGATTGCCCTTAGCTCCTGCGCGACGGCGCACAACAGGGCATCGCCTTGGGCGTGACCTTCTTGGTCGTTGACGGTCTTCAGCCCGTCGAGGTCGATCATTGCGATCAGGATGCCGTTCGCCAGCAGCGCTTCGTCGGAATCAATGATCTCCTCGAAGCGCAGGTTGAAGGCATAGCGGTTCTTGAGGCCCGTCAGCGGATCAGTGCTGGCCTGTTGGAGCGCGGCTTGCATACCGACACGAAACGTTTCGCGAGAGGCTTCCACCGATTTGACTCGGTCCGCCAGCGCCACAGCGAGCAGCATGGCTTCAAGCGCATTGCCGATCAGCACCAGCAGGTCGGCGTTGTCGATGATGTCTTCCATCATCCCGAGATTGGCCGGCAGGATGATCAGGCCGGGAATGAGAATGGCGAGGTAGCCGGCGAGCATGAAGCGCGCCTGGGTGACGCCGTTCAGAAGTGCCCAAATGCTGGAACCCACCGCGAACGCGATGGCGAGGCCGACGAGCGCCGTCGCCCACAGGTGGGCGGTGCTGGGCATCGTCAGCGCGGCCAGCAGGCCAATGGCCGACAGCACCATCAGGCCCTCGGCCATGTGGGCAAGCTTTGGGTCGAGCTTGGGCAGCTGCAAAAAACTTCGGCAGAAGCCTGCGTGCAGCGCGGTCAGCGCGATGAAGAACGGCGCGTAATTGACCTGCGTGTCCGTCCATCCGAACCACTGGTAAGGCAGCCCGAAGTAGAACGCCCAGCCCAGCACGAGGCACAGCGATTGGCCGCCGTAGTAGACATAGGCCGAGGACTTCGTCCACGCACCGATCAGCAGGTTGTAGACGCCCAGCGCCAGCAGGCCGCCCAAAGCTAGCCCAAACAGCAAAGTCTCGTTGCGGACGCGCTCGGTGAAACGGGCCTCGTTGTAGATGTCGACGCGCGGCAGGGACGTGAATAGCGGGGTCTCCATCCGCACGAGGACCTCGTACTCGGTGTTCGCCCGCAACACGACGGCGACCCCTTGGTGCATGACGTGCGGCGAGGGTTCGCCAATGCCGACGGTGCCCGTCTGCATCCCCTCGGGTCCGTAGACCCGCACTTCGGCAGTATGGAAGAACGTGTTCCCCGGCATGACGACGTAGCCGCCACCCGTGGGCCCGCTGCGGAAGCTCTGGCGCAGCCAGAACGTGCCGCCTTGGAAGTCGACCGCACGGAGCCGTTGCTGGCTCGAGGCCCAAGGGATGACCTGGGTCTGGCTGGCCGGCCACCACACAAAATCCTGAGCTTCGTAAACGGCCAGCTCGGTTCCGGCGTTGTCCGCGGCCGGCCCGAACAGCCACCACGGGCTGGCGGCGGCCGGCATCGACACGGCCACCAATAGCCAAACCAGCAGTGCGCGCGCCGTGGCGATGATCGAGTTCCGTGGGATAGGCAGCCGACCACCTATTCTGCGGAAACCGGGGCGCCCTACAAGGCGCCGAGCGTCAATTCCTGTGGGAGCTTGGTCCGTTCAGCGCTTCAGGGCCCGAAGCGCATCCGCCATGGCGCTGTTGGCCGGCGCGGCGGCCGGCTTCGGAGGCGCGCTGCGGGGCGCGTCCTGGCGACCGCCACCGCGGGCGTCGCGACCGTTGCGTTCATTCGGTGAGCCGCGCTCTTAGCGCTTTCCACCGCGCGATTCACCCGGAACATCGTCGAGGCGGCAGCTCAAGCCGATGCGCTTACGCGCCACGTCGACGTCCATCACCTTCACCTTGAGGACGTCGCCTACCTTCACCGCCTCACGCGGGTCCTTGATGAACTTGTCGGACAGCGCACTGATGTGCACCAGGCCATCCTGATGCACGCCGATGTCGACGAAGGCGCCGAAGGCCGCGACATTGGTGACCACGCCTTCCAGCACCATGCCGGGACGCAGATCCTTCATATCTTCAATGCCATCCGCGAAGCGCGCGGCCTTGAACTCGGGGCGCGGATCGCGACCGGGCTTCTCCAGTTCTTTCACGATGTCTTTCACTGTGGGCAGGCCGAAGCGCTCATCGGTGAAGCCTTCCAGCTTCAAGTTGCGCAAGGTGCTGGTGTCGCCGATCAATTGGCCGATGGGCCGACCGCAGGCCTTCACGATTTTTTCGACCACCGGATAGGCCTCGGGGTGCACGGCAGAGGCGTCGAGTGGTTCATCGCCACCGGCAATGCGCAAAAAGCCGGCGCACTGTTCGAACGTCTTTTCGCCTAAACGCGGCACCTTCAGCAGCGCGCGACGCGACGCAAATGCGCCGTTGGCATCGCGGTAGGCCACGATGTTTTCGGCCACCGTCGTCGAAAGCCCAGCCACGCGCGCCAACAGCGCGGCCGAAGCCGTGTTCACATGCACGCCCACCGCGTTCACGCAGTCCTCCACGCGGGCATCCAAAGCGCGCGCCAATGCAAACGCATTCACGTCGTGCTGGTACTGCCCCACGCCGATGGCTTTCGGTTCAATCTTCACCAGTTCGGCGAGTGGGTCCTGCAGGCGACGTGCGATGGAAACCGCGCCGCGAATGCTCACGTCGAGATTCGGGAACTCGCGTGCGGCGAGTTCGGAGGCCGAATACACCGACGCCCCGGCTTCGCTCACCACGATCTTGGTCAGCTTCAACTCCGCATGCTTGGCCATCAGTTCGCCAGCGAGCTTGTCGGTCTCGCGGCTGGCGGTGCCATTGCCGATCGCGATCAGCTCGACTTTGTGTTCCGCGCAAAGCTGCTTCAGCCGCGCGATGGACGCATCCCACTGCCGCTTCGGTTCGTGCGGGTAGATGGTGTCGAACGCGACGAGTTTGCCGGTGGCATCCACCACCGCCACTTTCACGCCGGTGCGTAGGCCGGGGTCGAGTCCCAACACCGCGCGCGGCCCAGCGGGCGCGGCGAGCATCAGGTCTTTCAGGTTGTCGCCGAACACGGTGATCGCTTCGGCCTCAGCCTTCTCGCGCGCGGCGGTCATGAGATCGACCGACAGGTGCATCAGCAAGCGCGCGCGCCAAGCCAAGCGGCAGGTGTCGAGTAGCCATTTGTCGCCGGCTCGGCCCTTCGGCGCGATGCCTGCAGCGAGCGCTACACGGCCCTCGGCATAGGCGTGGCCTTGCTCGATGTCGGCCGTGGGCTCGAGGTCGACCGCCAGCATTTCCTCGCGACGACCGCGTAGCAGCGCGAGCATGCGGTGCGAGGGAATGGCCGCGATGCTTTCCGCGTGTTCGAAATAATCGCGGTACTTCGCGCCTTCGTTTTCTTTGCCCGTCATCACCTTCGAACGCAGCACGCCCTTGGCTTGCAGCCACTCGCGAAGCTCGCCGACCAGTGCCGCGTTCTCGGAGAAACGCTCGATCAGAATCGCGCGCGCGCCATCGAGCGCGGCAGCAACATCGGCCACACCCTTGTCGGCATCCACGAATCCAGCAGCGCGTTGCTCTGGCGCGACCGACGGATCGCTCAGCAGCGCATCAGCCAATGGTTCAAGGCCAGCCTCGCGCGCAATTTGCGCACGGGTGCGACGCTTGGGTTTGTAGGGCAGGTACAAATCTTCGAGCCGCGACTTGCTGTCGGCGGCGAGCACTTCGTTGAGAAAGGGCTTGGTGAGTTTTCCCTGCTCAGCAATCGAAACAAGAATGGCGTCGCGGCGCTCTTCCATCTCGCGCAAGTACACGAGGCGCGTTTCCAGATTACGCAGTTGGGTGTCGTCCAAACCGCCCGTGACTTCCTTGCGGTAGCGGGCAATGAAGGGCACCGTCGCGCCTTCGTCGAGCAGGCCAATGGCTGCGCGCACTTGCGTGGTTTGTGCTGCAATCTCGCTGGCGATGGTGGCGGCAATGCCTGCGGCAATGGCGCTCTCGGAGCGCTGCGGCGCTGCCACGGTTTCGGCGAGGGACGGTGATACAGAAGCTGCAGACATCTGGGGAAAACGCCAAACGGAACGTGGGCCGCTATTGTCCCAGTCCGTTACTCCGCCGCACAGGCTGGCAACAGGCCAGCGCCTGTGTCAGGGGCGGGTAGCGCTTGCGGCGGGGGCCTCAAGCGCGGCGCGTTCCCGAGCCAAATAGGCGGGGCGCATGCGTTCTTTGCGCAGTGCTGCCCAAAGTCGCTGTGCCAATGCCGGGTCGCGCTCAACGAAGGCATTGGAGAACACCAGAAAGTAGTACTTGGTGAACAGTGGCTGGGGCAATACTTCGACCTTGCTCAGGCCTTGGCCACCCGCTGCGGTGAGTTGGGACATTTTTGCCGAGCTCAACGCGGCTGCATCCAGCTGTCCGTCCACCACTTGCTGAAGCAACTCGATGTGGTCGCGAGCGGTGGCTTCTACCGGCAAACCGAGGCGTTTCAATTCCTCGCCAACTGCATAACCCGCCTGCACGCCTATCGGTTTCTGCAATCCGACCACGGAGCCACCTTCGAGGCGAACCGCGGTGCCGCGCCGCTTAACGATCACGATCGGGTCGGTGCGCATGCGGTCTTCCACCACGTTCGGTGCATTCGGCGGATATGCAAACTTGCCGACCCGTTCCAGCCCATAGGCCACCGCAAAGGCACCATCCATGCGGCCTTCAAACACTTCGTTCTGGCAGTAAGGCCAAGGCTGTGGGCTGAACTCCACACGCATGCCAACGGAATGCGCCATATCGCGCAACACATCGAAGTACAGACCTACCCGGTTGCGCGAGCGCCAAGGTGGAAGCGGCGAGTCTTCGAAGCACAGGCGCAGCACAGCCTGCGTGGGAGAGGGGCCAGCGGCCTGCGTTATCGCCGGCATCGACAGCGGGAGGGCAAGCGCAAAGATGAGGCGGATCATGGCTCGCATGACCCGCATTACATCACGGCGCGTGAGGGGCTGACAGGCTTTGCAGCCGCTGCTGGTAGTCGGGACTCTCGCGGTGCTCAGCAATGGCGGTCCAAATGCGTTCCGCCACTTGTGGGTGGGCTGCAACAAACTGTCGAGAAAACACAAGGAAGTACGATTTGGTGACCAGCGGTGTGGGTAACACCTCGAGATTCCCTAGGCGCGTGCCCTCACGCAGCAGCAAATCGTGCATCTGGTCGCTGCCGACTGCGGCCACATCGATTCGGCCGGCGTCGAGCTTGGCCAGCAGGGCCATCGTGCTGGGTGAGGCGTCGTCCACGTCGTAGCCTTGGCGCCGCAGATCTTGGACGATCGACATGCCGGGCTCCGCTCCAATAGGCGAGCGTATTCCAGTGATGCGCTCACCATCGAAACTCACCGGCGTGCCGCGTCGGCGCACCAGCACATAGCCACTGTCGAGCATGCGCAAGTTGGGATTCGGGGGCTGGCCAGGTGGATACACAGCGAACGACTGGCGCTCCGGCGTGAAGCTCATCGCAAAACTGCCGTCGAACTCGCCCTTGCCCAACTGCTCGTGGCAACGCCGCCAAGGGCGGGCGTGGAACTCAAAGCGCACGCTGGTGGCCGAAGCCACGGAAGTGAGCATGTCGAAATTCAGCCCAGTCTTTTCCCGCGTCCGCCATGGACGGACATCGTCGTCTTCGAAACACAACTTAATCACTTGCGCATCTGGCGAGAGTTTCGCCGGCTGTGGCAAGGCGCTCATCGGAGCGGTCATCAGAATGGCCGCCACAAGGCCGGCAGGTGCGCGTGTTCGTTTCATGCTGCGAAGCCTAATCGCATCCCGTGGAAACTGAGTGACAAGAGTTTAGTCGGCCGTGGCGTCAGGCACCGCGCTGGAGCGCCCGCGATTTGCCCACGAACCGCCGTACTCCCAAGGCATGGGGGTGCGATGGCTCTTCGGGCAGTGGCAGGGCGCCGTGGGTCCCCATTCCGCACCGCGCATCACGCCGTTACCCATGCGCTGCCAGTAGAAGGTTGGCGCTGCCGCTTGGCGACCGCCGACTTCGGCCATGGTGGCGGCATCGAACAGACGGCCATTGCTCATCACGCTGGCCACTTGTGCGCTGGCTTTCAGGTCTTCGAGCGGATTGCCATCAAGCACGACCAAGTCGGCTTTCTTGCCCACTTCGAGCGAGCCCAAATCACGCTCGTAGCCAAGATGGTCAGCACCATCAATCGTGAACGCGCGAAGCGCTTCGAAGGGCGTGAAGCCGCCTTGTGCCAGTGACCACATTTCCCAATGCGAGCCCAAGCCCTGCAGCTGGCCGTGGCCGCCCACCTGTACGCCCACGCCGGCGTCGCGCAAGGCCTTCAGCGATTGCGCCACGGTGATGTGCCAGTAATCCCACTCAGGCCCGGTTTCGCGACGAATGGCGCGCGCTTCCAGTGTTTCGCGCGGGAAGTAGCGCAAGAGGCGCTCGTTCTGCCACACGTTATCGCGCGCGTACCACCAGTACTCGCCCGACAGCCCGCCAAAGCTCACATTGAGCGTGGGCGTGTTGCGCACATCGGTTTGCCGCCACAGTTCAATCACATCGCGACGCAGCGGCGCCACGGGCAAGTTGTGTTCGATATTGCTGCTGCCGTCCACGATCATCGTGAGGTTGTGCTGCAGCGTGCTGCCGCCTTCTTCCACGGTCATCATGCCCAGCTCGCGCGCGGCCTGATTGATTTGCTGGCGCTGATCACGACGCGGTTGGTTGTAGCTCTTCACCGCGAACACGCCGTTGGCGCGCAGGCGACGCAGGTGTGCACGGGCGTCATCAATCGAGTTCACTACGGCTTTGAAGTCGCCGTCGGCGCCGTAAAGAATCGTACCCGTCGAGAACACACGCGGCCCGACCATCCGGCCCGCTTCCACCAATTCCGCCTGCGAGAACACGGTTTCGGTGCTGGCCGACGGGTCGAACATGGTGGTCACGCCGAAGGCGAGGTTGGCGTAGTACGCCCAATTGGCCTGCGGAATCACGCCGCTAAAGAAATGATTGGCGTGCGCATGCACATCGATGAAGCCGGGCATCACCGTCTTGCCGGCGGCATCGACGATGCGTGCGCCTTCGGGAATCGTCACCTCGCCACGTTTGCCCACCGCCACGATGCGATCGCCACGCACCAGCACCACGCCATCCTCGATGACTTCCTGCGTGGTGTTGGCATTGCGCATGGTGATCACGCGCCCACCGGTGATGGCGACGAGGCCTTGGGGCGTATCGACGGGCACGCGCAGACCCAGCGCAATGCCACCGTCGTCCTTCGAGTCGCCCAAGTCGCGGCTCACGTAGCGCTCGCCCACCATCCAATGCAGGGAGTCGGCATCGGACCAATGCAGGTAGGCGCCCACATCGCTGCTCAGCGATGTCACCGGCACCGCGGTCGTGTCCTTCGAGAGCGCAATCGCGCCACCGGTGGCCGGCAGCGGTGCTACGTAGGCGTTAAACAGTTCGGTGAACGCAATGTTCTTGCCGTCAGGCGAGAGCGTTGCGGCATCCACGTATTTCAAATCCAGCACTTGGCGCGGTTCTTCGCCGTGCAAGCCGACCGACATCAGCGACTTCGACAATCCGCCGCCGGTCATGAACAGCACGCGTGTGCCATCGGCATTGAACTGCGGGCTGTAGCCATCACTGCCCAACTTGCGCGGTGCACTGCCATCCAAAGCTTGGAAGTACAGACCTGCGCCGCGCCCCCATGCACTGCCGGTCATGGAGTTGCCGCTGTCGCGCACGTACACCAGCGCCTTGCCATCTGGCGAATAGCGGGGTCCGTAGTACAGGCCGCGTTCGGTGGTGATCACGCGCTCGGTGCCGGTGGCCAAGTCACGCTCGATGATTTGGCCGCGCTCAGCATCGCGCCAAGTGGTGAACACCACGCGCGTGCCATCCGGCGAGAAGGCCGGCTGATACTCGAAGCGGTCGTCGTTGTTGGTCATCGGACGCGGCGCACCGCCGCTGCGATCGCGCAGCCAAATGCGACCTACCGCATGGAAGGCAATGCGCTTGCCATCGGGAGAGGTCGCCACATCACGCGCCATACGCGGCGTGAATTCGCCTTCCGAAAGACGCTTGGCTTGGCGTGGCGCCTCGGTCACGGTCTGCTCGACTTCTGCCGTGAACGGAACGTTCGTTGCCTCGCCGGTGCTCGCATTTACGCGCCAGAACTTTCCGCCCTTGCCCCACACCACGATCGCGCTGCTGTCGGGCAGCCAATCAAAATTGGCGTAGGGGCCGAAGATGGCCCAGCCTTCCTGCTGATCGCGCTCCAAACCGTCCCAGAGTGGGCGCACTTCGCCCGAAGCGATGTCGTACAAGTGCAGCACCGACTTGTCGCGAATACGCTTCACGAAGGCCAGTGTCTTGCCATCTGGCGAGGGCTGCGGACGCACCGCGCCGCCGGGGCTGCGGATGAGCGTTTCGACTTCGCCGGTTTCGCGATCCAAGCGCTTGATGGCGTAGATCACGCCGTGTGGGTTCTTGTTGTATTGGAAGGTGGGTCCTTCACTGACGTCTTCGCTGAAGTACACGTAGCGACCATCGGGCGACACCGCGGGCTCGCCAAGATCCTGCTGGTCGTTCTTCTGCTTGGTGAGCTGCAGACCCTCACCGCCATCGCGGTGGTACATCCACAACTCGCCGGCACCCAGTGAGCGTTGCCCGGTGAAATGCTTGCGACCAATGATGTACTGGCCATCCGGCGTCCACACCGGATTGTTGAGCAAGCGGAAACGCTCTTTCGTAATCTGCTCCGCGGCGCTGCCGTCAGCCTTCATGCGCCACAGGTTGTTGCCGCCATCGCGATCCGAGGTGTAGGCAATCTCGCGGCCATCCGGCGAGAAGCGCGGCTGCACATCCCACGCGGCGCCCGAGGTGATGCGCGTGGCGCGGCCACCTTCAATCGGCAGCCGATACACATCGCCCAGCATCGAGAACACCAGGCTGCGGCCGTCTGGGCTCACATCCAAATCGAGCCACGTGCCTTCGTCAGTGGTGAAGCGCACGACCTTGGTCGGGCCGTGCGCTGCATTCACGTCCCACGCTGGCGCATCATCGTCCTTGGCGGTGGCACACAGCGGCAGCAGAGCAAGGGCAGTAGCAGCAGCGAGCGTGGCGAGGCGCATGGATTAACGTCCGTTCGGATAGTGGCGGGGCAGGGCACCTTCCGGCGCCATGTAGCGGTCACGCAGCAAGGTCTGGCGCGATTGCATGGGCACTGCACGGCCGCTCACGAACACCTGCGTAGCGGTGCTGGTGACATCCAGCGGGTCGCCGTTCCACAGCACCAAGTCAGCTTTCTTGCCGACGGCGATGCTGCCGACCTGAGCATCCACACCGAAGATTCGCGCGGGATTCGAGGTCAGCGAAGCCAGTGCGGCTTCCCATTCCAAACCGTTGGCCGCGGCATTGCCCGCCAACTGGCGGATCTTGCGCGCGTTGTGTGTGGCATCGCCGCTTTGCGAAAAGCCCACAAGAACGCCGGCTTTCTGCAACAGCGCAGCGTTGTCGAGACGTGCACCCAGTTGATCGAAGCTTTCCGGCAGGTTCACGAGTGGATCGACAATCACGGGCACTTTGGCGGCAGCCAGTTGCTGCGCCACGACCCAAGCTTCTGCGCCACCCACGATGACCGGTTGGAAGCCGTAGCGCGGCCCCAGCTTGATGACTTGCAGGATGTCGGCAGCGCGGTCCACATGGAACACCACGCGGCCACCACGCAAGTAGCGGCTCATTGCATCACGCCCCGCAGGCGACAGCAGGCCGTGGCCCGGGCTCACCATCATCATCGGTGAGGGCGCGGGGCGGGCTTCGCGAATGGCTTGATCGAGAAGCATGTACTGACCGGCACGACTGCCGCCGGACATGGCCACCGCGCCACCGCGAAGATCGACGAACAGGCTGCCGCTACCGTCCAGCAAGGCATCGAAGCCGCCATCGAAGCGCACCGCGCCGCCTTGGCCTGCCACAAAGCTGCCTTCCTCGAGGGCGCCGGGTGCGAGCACGCTGAAGGTCAGGCCTTCCACGCGATTCACGCCGATCACCTGCGAGCGCGGGTTGTACGCCGGCATCACATCGAACTCGGGGCGCCAGCGGGTTTCGCCGCTGTTGTCGTGCATGTGAACGCCACCGATGGCGTTGTGCACGGTGCTGGATTCGGCACTGATTTCTTCCAAGCCCAGCGCGGTGAGGCCGGCAAACAGGCCCGGCGTGAGCGGCTGGCCTTTGGCGTCGATGCGCACGGCGCCTGCGGGTGCGGTGAGTTCTGCGGCCACCGCGGTAATCACGCCATCGGTCACGATCACATCGCCATTGGCCAAGGTGCCCTGAGCACCGGCGGTATGGACTTTGGCGTTATCAATAAACAGCGTGGCGCTCGTGGCGCTCGCGGAAAAGGCCAGCGCGATGGCGCCAGCAATCAAGGTCATGCGGCGCATTAGTTGCTCTCCTGGCCGAGGGTAAAGTCAGAGACCGGTTGCAGGGCCGGATTCGAGCGATCGAACAGCAGCGCGCCATCAATCCACACTTTCTCTGCATGCGCATAGACGCTGAACGGGTTCTGGTTCCACAGCACCACATCGCCCATCTTTCCGCGTTCCAGCGTGCCGGTTTCTTCAAGAATGCCCATGGCTTTCGCCGGGTTTTCGGTAATCCACTGAATCGCATGCTCCGGCGCGATATCCATGCCGATGCGGCGCGCGGAGCCCATCACTTTTCCGGCTTCTTGGTTCAGGCGCTGAATGCCCTCGGGTGAATCGGAATGCACGATGGCGCAGCCCTTGCCTTCGCGGGCGCGGTCAACGACCAGAATGTTTTCTTGGATGGCGTCATAGGCTTCTGCCTTGAAGCCCCACCAATCGGCCCAGAGCGCGCCGCAGGTGCCGGCGTCTGCCATTTGATCGGCAATCTTGTAGGCCTCTACGCCGTGGTGGAAGGCGGCGATCTTGAAGCCAAACTCATCGGCCATGTCGAGCATGATGGCCATCTCGTCGCTGCGGTAGCAGTGGATTTGCACCTGGATTTCGCCATTCATCGCGGCGGCCAAGGTTTCCAAGCGCAAGTCCTGCGCCGGCGGCTCCTTGCCCTCGAGTTTCTTCATGTACTCGCGGGCATCGATGAAGGCATTGCGATAGCCGGCCACATTGCCCATGCGGGTCATTGGCGCCGAACCTTGGCCACCATAGAAGCGCTTGGGGTTTTCGCCGCAGGCCATCTTCAGGCTCCAAGGCGCGCCTGGAAACTTCATTTCTTGGTAGGTCTCGGCGGGCACGTTCTTCAGCACCACACCCCGGCCGCCAATCAGGTTGCCGCTGCCTGGAAGGATGAGCATCGAGGTCACGCCCCCGGCCAGTGCGGTCACAAAGCCCGGGTCCTGCGGCCATACGGCGTGCTCGGCCCAGACCTGCGAAGTCACGGGGTTGGTCATTTCGTTGCCGTCGCTGTGGGCATCGAGGCCCGGCGAGGCGTAAACGCCCAAGTGCGAGTGAATGTCGATGATGCCGGGCGTGATCCACTTGCCGGTGCCATCCACCACCGTGGCATCGCGCGGGGCATCCAGGCCTTGGCCCACCCGTGAGATCTTGCCGTCCTTCAGCAACACATCGGCTGCTTCCAATCGCGTGCCGTCGCCGACCAGCACCGTGGCATTGCGCACCAAAGTCGTGCCCGACGCCACGGGCGTATAGGTGCTCGGGTAGGGGTCTTCCTTCAAGACGGTGATTCGCGCATCAACCTGAGTGGCCAAACCAAGCAGCAGCGCTGCGGCAAGAGGAAACAGTCGCATCCGAAATCTCCAGCAGGGAAGCCCCCACCCTACCGGCAGTGCGAGGGCTTTCCCACTAGGCCAAAGGTCATGGTTCGCGACAGAGGCCTTTGCGCCCCGTGGCACAATCAGGGCAGAACACACGACGAAAGAGCAGGGCATGAAAGACAAGAACGAAATCGTCAGCAATTGGCTTCCGCGCTACACCGGCGTACCCCTCGAAAAGTTTGGCGAGCACGTGTTGCTGACCAACTTTGGCGGCTACCTGGACGTGTTTGCCAAGCAGATGGGTGCCGAAGTGGTGGGCCGAGATCGGCCCATGCCCAGCGCCACCGCAGACGGCATCACCATGATCAACTTCGGCATGGGCAGTGCAAATGCGGCGACGGTGATGGACCTGCTCTCGGCCATCAATCCCAAGGCCGTGTTGTTTCTCGGCAAGTGCGGCGGCCTCAAGCGCAAGAACCAACTGGGTGACCTAGTGCTGCCAATCGCCGCGATTCGTGGCGAAGGCACCAGCAACGACTACATGCCTCCCGAAGTGCCGGCGCTACCGGCCTTCGCCTTGCAGCGCGCGGTCTCCACCATGATTCGCGACCTTGAGCACGACTATTGGACGGGCACGGTGTACACCACCAACCGCCGCGTCTGGGAACACGACGAAGCGTTCAAGGAATACCTGCGCAAGCTGCGTTGCATGGCCATCGACATGGAAACCGCAACCGTGTTCGCGGCAGGTTTCGCGAACCACATTCCCAGCGGCGCGCTGCTGCTGGTCTCGGACCAGCCGATGATTCCGGACGGCGTGAAAACCGAAGCCTCAGACAAGATCGTGAGTGCCAACTTCGTGGAGCGGCACATCCAAATCGGTATTGAGGCACTGAAACTGGTGCGCCGCCACGGTAAGTCCGTGAAGCATCTGCGCTTCGACTAACGCCTGCGCCAAGCCTGTTCGGGGCGGCTTTACTGCGCCCCGAAAGGATCACCACGAATGAATCACCAGATGAAGCGAACGTCGAGCACTTCGGCGCTGGTCTTTTCGGCGCTCAGGCGCACGGTGCATTCCAGCATCTGACTGCTTTGCTCAGCCATGCCAGCACTCACCACGATCGGCGCGGTGAGCAGTTGGCTGCCGCGGCCGTCGTCCTTCATCGAACTGGCCAAAACGACCAAGTCCAATTGATAGGGTTTGCTGCCCAGTTGCTCTTTGACGCGCACTTCGCAAGCCTGCGCCGCGAAGTCGCCCGGGGTCGGTGCTCCGCCGCAGGCGGCCAGTAGCGCCAGCATCAGCGCCAGGCTGCTGAAACGGTAAAAACGCATCATTCCTTGTCTCCATACAGCCGCCGCGACCAGCGGTTCCGCCGGTCTTTTCGGGGCTCATGCGACATATTTAGCGCAAAAACTCTAGCCGTGACGTGAATCCGGCCCGGCAAGGGCCCGCCGTGACATCGGTTGACAAAGCGGTCTTGGCTTTCGGGCGGTTAGTAGCGCGGCACCGAGGCATCCACCTGCTGCGACCACGCGTCGATGCCGCCTTCCACGTTATGCACCTGGGTGAAGCCCAAGCCACGGAAATGCTCGGCGGCCTGACGGCTGCTGTTGCCGTGGTGGCAAAGGAAAGCCAGCTTGGTGTCCTTCGGCAGGTCGGCAAGCTGGTCGTGCGTCTCTTCGTCTAGTGCGACGTGGGCGTGCGGGAAGCCGGCATGGGCGCGGGCCTGCGGCGGGCGCACATCCACCACCGTGAACTCAGCCAAGCGGGCGGCGAGGTCATTCACGCTCAAGGAGCGCACCTGTGCCGGGGCATTGGGGTTTTCGATGGAGAGACCGGCACCACGCACGCCGTTGTCCACCCAGTCAATCACGATGCCGTTCGCGCGCG
>JAIXVL010000071.1 GCA_027483045.1 Lysobacteraceae bacterium | reverse complement strand
GGAGAAGGCGAGGTCGCGCGCGCTGGTCAGACCGTGCGCGTGCACTACACGGGCTGGCTGTATGACGAGCGCGCCCCGCAGCGTCGCGGCACTGAGTTCGACAGCTCACGGCCACGCGGAGAAGCTTTCGCGTTTCCGCTCGGTCTTGGCCGCGTCATTCGCGGCTGGGATGAGGGGGTGGTCGGAATGAAGGTGGGCGAAGTGCGTGAACTGGCCATTCCTTCGGATCTGGCCTATGGCAGGAACGGCGCAGGTGGCGTGATTCCGCCGCATGCTGCACTGCTGTTTGAGGTCGAGTTGGTTGGCATCGACCCCGAAGCCGCCCCGCAATGAATAGCTCCACTCAACAGGCATGGCACTGCCCAGGCGTAGCGGTCATCGGCGGCGGACCCGCCGGATTGATGGCCGCAGAAGCCGCGCGCGCACTCGGTGTTGCCGTGGATTTGTTCGAAGCAAAGCCGTCCGTGGGGCGCAAGTTTCTCATTGCTGGTCGCGGCGGCTTGAACTTAACGCACAGCGATGCCCGCCCCGCCTTCGATCAGCGCTACAGCCGCGGGCAATCCGAAGTATGCGCATGGCTCGACCAGTTCGATGCCGATGCCCTACGAGCGTGGGCGAAGGACTTAGGCGTTGAGACGTTTGTCGGCACGTCTGGCCGCGTGTTTCCCACTGACATGAAAGCAGCACCGCTGCTGCGGGCGTGGGTGCAACGCCTTCGCGAGCGAGGCGTCAGCATGCATATGCGGCAGCGCTGGGCGGGATTTGATGTGCAAGGGCAAGCCGTGATCGAAGGGCCTGACGGCCCGCGCGTGCTGCATGCCAAGGCGGTGGTTCTGGCCTTGGGCGGCGGCAGTTGGCCTCAGCTCGGCTCCGACGGTGCCTGGCTGCCATGGCTCAAGGAAAAGGGCGTGTCCACCCTGCCCTTGGAAGCCTCGAATTGCGGTTTTGATGTCGGCTGGAGCGAGCACATCGCGACACAACACGCCGGCGCGCCGCTGAAGCCCATCGTTGCACATTGGCGCGATACCGCAGGCGTTTGGCACAAGCGACAGGGCGAGTGCGTCATCACTAGCACCGGTGTTGAAGGCAGCCTGCTCTACGCCATTGGTCCCGACCTGCGCGCGCTCATTCAGCGCGACGGCGTGGCCCAACTCGAACTCGACTTGCTGCCCGCCTTGCCACTGAACAAGGTGCTCGCGATCCTGCAGCAACCGCGGAACGGCCGCAGCCTCAGCGAGATTCTGCGCCGCAAGCTTCATCTTGATGGCGCCAAGGCCGCTTTGGTTCGCGAAGTCTTGCCCCGCGAGGCGATGACTGATCACGCGCGCGTGGCCTCCGCCATCAAGGCGCTTCCCCTCCGGCTCGTGGCCACCCGCCCGATTGCTGAAGCGATCAGCACCGCCGGCGGCGTGGCCCTCAACGCGACAATCGCGGGGCTCCAGCTTCAAGCGCTCCCGGGTTGGTTCGTGTGTGGCGAAATGCTGGATTGGGACGCCCCAACCGGCGGTTACTTGCTCAGCGCCTGCTTTGCCAGCGGTAAATGCGCCGGAGAGGCGGCCGCTCGCTCGATTCTGTGAGGACTGTCAACTTTTGTTTCACGGCCTCGGGCGTAGGGTCGGTTGGCTTCCCCCGGAGAGTCACCATGCGCCCTGCCTTGACCTCACTGGCCTTCGCCATCGCCATGGTGGTTCCGCCGCTTCTTCCTTCGCCTTCGCAGGCCCAAGCCAACACGCAGCAAGTGGCTAGCCAACTCGGCAGCCTTCGTGTGACGACGATTGCGACGGGCCTTCAAAACCCTTGGGGCTTAGCTTTTCTGCCGGATGGCAATTTTCTGGTCACCGAACGACCGGGACGCCTCCGCATTGTCACGCCGCAGGGCGGCGTTTCTACGCCCATTACCGGCGTTCCTGCGGTGTTTGCGCGAGGCCAAGGCGGACTTCTTGATGTTGCGCTCGACCCACAATTCGCCAGCAACCGGCGCGTCTATCTGAGCTTCGCCGAAGCAGGGCTTACGCCCGGCACAAGCAACACCGCAGGCACTGCGGTGTTTCGCGGGCGCCTGAGTGATGACGGCAGCGCATTGACCGAAGGCACAGTGATCTTTCGCGCGACTCCAAAACTGAGCACCGAAGGGCATTTCGGTTCTCGGTTGGCATTTGATTCGCAAGGTCTGCTCTACGTCACTTCGGGCGACAATTTCCGCAGCGCCACGGCGCAGCTGCAGAACCAGCACCAAGGCAAAATCCTTCGCATCCGCACTGATGGCACGGTGCCTGCCGACAACCCATTCGTCGGCAATAGCGCATGGATTCCCGAGATTTGGTCAACCGGGCATCGCAGCCCGCAAGGCATGGCCTTTCACCCTATCACCGGCCAGTTGTGGATGACCGAGCACGGGCCCAAGGGCGGCGATGAAATCAATCGCGTCGGGCGTGGTCTCAACTATGGCTGGCCCACGATCACCTGGGGCATCGGTTACGACGACCGCCCCGTTCCCGAAGCGATAGGCACCAGTGCACCGGGACTCCAGCAACCTCAGCACTACTGGACGCCTTCCATCGGTACCAGCGGCCTGGCCTTCTACCAGAACCGCCGTTCCGCCGAATGGATCGGCAGCGTGTTTGTGGGCGGGCTGGTTACCCGCGGCTTGCATCGCCTACGCATGGACGCCGATCGCGTGGTGGCGCAAGAAACCCTGCTTTCAGGCTTGAACTGGCGCATTCGCGATGTGCGTGTGGGGTCGGATGGCGCGCTGTACCTGTTGGTCGACGACACCAATGGTCGCTTGGTCCGGGTGGAACCCCCGAACGTTGTGCCCCGCGCAAAGCCACGCCCTGTGGTCAGCCCGCCGCCGCCCGCCTCCACAGGGAAGCGCCTTCGGGAACGCTCGGTAGCGACATCGCCTTGACCTAATCCCGCGCACACTCCGGTGTCTTTTTTCGGAGTGTTGCCATGCTGAAGCTCAAGGTTCTCGCGCTTTCGCTTTCTGTGTTGGTCGTTGGGCCTGCCTATGCGGCAGAGACGCGCGAGTTTCCGAGCCAAAATGGCACTGTTCGGGTGACCACCATTGCCGAAGGCTTGGAG
>JAIXVL010000042.1 GCA_027483045.1 Lysobacteraceae bacterium | reverse complement strand
CGCGCAGCACGCCGCTGCCGAAGCGGTCGATCACCTCCGATTCGTGCAGGTGCCCGCCTTTCAGAAGCACCGCGTCTGCACCAAGCGACACAAGTTCGACCAGCGCGAGGTCAGCGTCGTTACCCGGACTGATTGGTCGCCCCAGAAGCAGTTCGGCTTCTGGAATGTTCGGAGTCAGCACCGTCGCTTTTGGAACCAAACGAGTGCGCAGCGCGTCCAGTGCGTCATCGGCTAGAAGCTTTGCGCCGCTGGTGGCGACCATGACCGGATCGACGACCAGCGCTATTCCGGGTCTTTCCTCAAGTGCATCAGCAACGGCATGAATGATCTCAGCCGTGGCCAGCATGCCCAGCTTGACGGCACGCACGTCGAAATCATCGAAGCAGGCATCGATCTGTGCGCGCAGAAAATCCACGGGTGGCGCATGTACGGCAGTGACGCCGCGTGTGTGCTGCGCCGTGAGTGCGGCGAGTGCGCAAAGCCCATGCACGCCATGCGCAGCGAATGCCTTCAAATCAGCTTGAATGCCCGCTCCACCGCCGCTGTCCGAGCCGGCGATGGTCAAAGCGGAAATCACGCGATCACCAGAACTCACAGCACCTCCGAAGCGAAGTCGGCCAGTCGCGAGCGTTCGCCGCGACGCAGGGTGATGTGCGCGCTGTGCCCCCAAGTTTTGAATCGATCAACCGCATAGGTCAGACCTGAGGTGGTCTCGGTGAGGTAGGGCGTATCGATCTGTTCCACGTTGCCCATGCAGATGATCTTGGTGCCCGGACCCGCGCGCGTAATCAAGGTTTTGATCTGCTTGGGTGTCAGGTTCTGTGCCTCGTCCACAATCACCCAGCGATTGAGGAAGGTGCGGCCACGCATGAAGTTCATCGAGCGAATCTTGATGCGACTGGCCAGCAAGTCATTCGTCGCACCACGGCCCCAACTGCCGTGGTCTTCCGAATGCGTCAGCACCTCAAGATTGTCCGTGAGCGCGCCCATCCACGGCGTCATCTTTTCTTCTTCCGTGCCGGGCAAGAAACCGATGTCTTCGCCCACACTCACGGTGGCGCGCGTCATGATGATTTCGCGATAGCGCTGCACATCCATCGTCTGCGCCAAGCCGGCTGCCAGCGCCAGCAAGGTCTTGCCCGTGCCGGCTGTGCCCAACAAAGTCACGAAATCAATCTCGGGGTCCATCAAGGCATTCAGCGCGAAATTCTGCTCGCGGTTACGCGCGTTGATGCCCCACACCTGATGGTTCGGGGAGCGGAAGTCCTCGACGATCTGCAGGACCGCACGTTCGCCTTCCAGCTTGGCAACTTTCAGTTCGACATCATCAGCGCCCGGCAGATAAAGGAACTGGTTGGCGTACCAGCCATCCTCGGGGTCGGCCTTCAATTCGTAGAAGGTTCTTCCGCGCTCGGTCCATGAGCGCAGGCTCTTGCCGTGGCGCTCCCAGAAATCATCCGGGAGCTGCGTCGCGCCGGTGTAGAGCAGATTGAAATCATCGAGCGCGCGGTCGTTCTCGTAGTCTTCTGCCGACACCCCCACGATGCTGGCTTTGATGCGCAGGTTGATGTCCTTCGACACCAAGACCACCGGCGTGCCGGGGTTCTCAAACCGAAGCGCCAAGATCGAGCCGAGAATCTGATTGTCAGGAAGTACTGTGCCAAAACCTTTGCTGATATCGACTGGCTTGGTCTGGAACATCAGTCGTCCGAGACTATCGGCTCCGCGCAGCTGCAATTCGCTGGGGCGTCGCAGACTGATGCCGCCCTCGATTCCTTTGTTGCCGTGTGCAACGACCAGCTCGTTCAAGAACCGGCTGACTTGCCGCGCATTGCGTGCAGATTCGGTTTGCCCTTTCTTGTTGTTATCCAGTTCTTCCAAAACCATCATTGGAAGAAACACATCGTGTTCCTGAAACTTAAACAGCGCCGTCGGGTCGTGCATCAGCACATTGGTATCGAGCACGTAGATCCGCTTGCTCTGCGTCATCGGTGTTCCTCTGGGCGGTGGAAGGGAGTGGCAACGGCAAAGAAAAAGCCGCCATCACGCGAGTGCGTCATGGCGGCTGTTGTGAAACGTGCGTTCGTCACGCGGCGTGTTTTCCGGTCATCGGGGCCTAGAACTTCATCGGGTCCATGATCGCATCAAGATTCAGGTCGTCGCAGAAGGCGAGGAAATCATCGCGCAGCGCGGCGATATGCATGCTAGCTGGCACACCAATCGTGACTTGCGCCGAGAACATGTCGGCACCGGTTTGCATGGCGCGGTAGCGCGCGCATTGCAGGTTCTCGACGGTGATGCCCTGACGATCGAAGAAATCGGCCAGCTGGTAAAGAATGCCGGGGCGATCCGACGCCACCACTTCCACGATGTACGGGATGAGGTTGGACTGGAGCGGTTTGGGGCCCGTGCGATAGAAGTGCAGCTTCAGGCCATCATCGCGCTCCATGCGCGACAGCATGGCTTCGAGTTTGGCAATGGCATCCCATGAGCCCAAGGCAAGCGCCGTCACGGACACGTCGCGACCCACGGTCGAAAGACGCGCGTCGGCCAAGTTGCAGCCTGAATCGGCAATCCGGCGGGTCACGGCCAACAAAGGAGAGTCCGGATGCGTCGAGTACGCGCTAATCAGCAGGTAGTTCTCGTTCGGCGTCGGGCGTGGAGTGGAATCAGTCAAAGCAATTTTCCATGAGGTGCAAGGCACCCTTAAAGCACAGGGGCAGCATACTTGCCGCGTTCTTCGCGCCGCAAGTAACATCCGAGCTATCTTCCACTCCTGAGTCACCGCCTTGCGCCTTTCCGGCAGCATCACCGCGCTTGCCACCCCGTTCCTTGCGGACGGAGCCTTGGACCTTCAGGCATGGGAGCGGATGCTGCTCAAACAGAAAGCTGCAGGCAGCTCGGGCGTCGTGGTTGCGGGTTCCACCGGTGAGGCGGCCGCGCTCACCGACGACGAATTCGATCTCTTGCTGTCGACGGCCGTTCGCCTGCTGAAGGGCAGCGTTGCCGTGCTGGCGGGCACCGGGCACTCCAATACCGCCAAAACCATCCTCCAAACCCGTCGAGCGGCGGCCTTAGGCGCCGATGCGGCGTTGGTCGTCACACCGCCCTACGTTCGCCCCACGCAGGACGGACTGCTTGCCCACTATCGCGCTGTGGCCGATCAAGGAGGCTTGCCCGTGGTGCTTTACAACGTGCCTGGCCGAACGGGAGTGGACCTCTTGCCCGCAACGGTGGCGCAACTTGTGGGTCATCCCTCTATTGTTGGTTTGAAGGAGGCCGTGGGCGACGACCGTCGTTGGGCAGAGCTTTCGCCTTTGGCGTCTGCGCGGTTCAGCTTGCTCTCGGGGGATGACCCCACGTTCGTCAATGCGCTGCGCGCCGGTGCCTCAGGCGTGATTTCCGTGGCCTCGAACCTCGTCCCGGCCAGTTTTGCTGCCATTTGCGGCGATGCCACGTCCGGGCGCTGGAGCGAAGCCGTGGCGCGTGATACCGCACTCGCACCGCTGTACGAGTTCTTGGCGATGTCGTCCAACCCGATCCCGTTGAAGGCGGTGCTTGCCGCTCAGGGCTGCGGCGTTGGGCTTCGGTTGCCACTTTTGCCGCTTGCCGTCGAGCAGGCGGGTCATTTGCCTGCCATCATCGAACTTATCGAACGTGCTGAAGCCGAAGCTTCCGTTCGTCTTGCCGCCTGATTTCCTGGAGAAACTGAAGAATGTCCCCGACTGTGTTCACGCGTCCCGCCGTGCGCGGCTTAGTGCTGGTGTTGCTGGCGTCCTCCATTTCGGGCTGCGCTTGGTTTCGCAAAGAGCCTGAGTACCTGAGCAGCCCTGAAAGCCGCCCGCTGGAAGTGCCGCCGGATCTGGCGATTCCCGCGTCGAGCGCGGCACTGCAAGTGCCTGCTGCCAGCGCTGCTGCATCGGTACCGGGCGAAGCCCCGCCGACGGCGACGCAGGTGGGCACCTCCTTCAACATTGCCGACAGCAGCGAGAACGCGTTCCGTCGCGTGGGCTTGGCGTTGGCGCGCATTGATGGCGTAGCCTCGTCGAAGCCGGTGTCGGCGCTCAACAGCCACGAAGTATCGTTCCGCGGCAGCAGTTTCCTCGTTCGCTTGACCGCCGAAGGCGAGGGCGTTCGCGTCGATGCGATCAGCCCGGAAGGTGCGGTCTTGAGTGGT
>JAIXVL010000177.1 GCA_027483045.1 Lysobacteraceae bacterium | reverse complement strand
GCCGATCATGCTGCGGTGGAACACGCTGATATGGGCGAAGTGCCCGCCGTCCGCAAGTCGCTGGATCAGCGGCTCATATGTGCGTACGACGGCTTCTATCAGCTCACCATCGAAGGGGCCGGACGATTCGAAATACAACACCCGATCTGCAATGTGGGCTGTAACGTCGCCGTGTGGCGAAGGTCCATTCATGCCTGATTGCCCATTGATCGGATGGGCAGGGCGATCTGGTTCATGGCTTGCCGGCCAACGCGCGGGTCATCCAGGCCTCAGCGTCCTCTCGACGATCGAAGATTTCGAAGGCAGTTCCTTCCCAAGCACGCCGGTAGTGCGCCTGCACGATGGTTACTCCTTCGACCTCTGGCCCGACGACGTAGGCGTTCGCGATCGGCAGGATCCCCATGGCTTTCCATTCGGCGATCAGAGCCGCAAATGCGGTGAAAGCATCGGGCGTCGCCAGCATGCTGACGTGGAAGGTCGCGATGTGACCGAACGGACCCTGTGCGGCTGCGTCTCTGAAGGTCGGGGTGTGAACTTCACGGACACGGTCTACCAACTCGCGGTTGAACGGGCCGGTGGCGTCTATGTAGACGATATGGCAGCCGGCGATGGGCGCACCGGCCCGGTCGACGGCACCGTGCGGCGGGAACATCGGCGGGTTGTTCGGAGGCCGCTGCAAGATCGCTCTCGCCCTTACTCGCTGGTCTTGTCCGCTTTTTCGCGGCTGCCGCTCATTGGCTCGCCATGCACGAGGAACCAGGTGTTCTCCGCGATATTGGTCGCGTGATCACCGATGCGTTCGATGTTCTTGGCCATGAACAGAAGGTGCGTGCAGGGCGTGATCTGCTTGGGATCTTCCGCCATGTACGTCAGCAGTTCGCGAAACAGACTGGTATAGGCTGCATCCAGTTCGGCATCGCGGTCGCGCATGGCCAACGCGCGGTCGGCATCGCGTTGTGCATAGGCGTCGAGGGCTTCAGCGAGAAGTTCGCTGGCCAACTCCGCCAATGCCGGAAGGCTGCGGGCCGGAGCCACGGGAGCGCTTTGATTCAACACTTTGGAGCGCTTGGCCACGTTCGAGGCGTAATCGCCAATGCGCTCAATGTCTGCTGCGATACGCAGCGCAGCGTAGACCTCGCGCAGATCGCGCGCCATCGGCTGGCGCAGAGCAAGAACGCGCAGAACATCGTTCGAGATGGTGCGCTCGAGTTCGTCGATCGCATCGTCGTTGATGGTGACGCGTTCAGCGGCTTTGCTGTCGCGACGCTGCAAAACGTCGATGGCCGCTTGAATCTGCCCCAAGGCCATCTCACCCATGCGAGTGATTTCGCCGTTGATGCGAGCGAGTTCGTTGTCGAAGCTCTTGACGATGTGTTCGTTGCTCGTGCCCATCTTGTTCTCCTTGGGGGGAATTAGCCGAAGCGACCGGTGATGTAGTCTTCGGTCTGCTGTTTGCTGGGCTTGGTGAAGATCTGCTGAGTCACACCATGCTCCACCAACTCACCCAAATACATGAAGGCGGTGAAGTCGGAGCAGCGCGCCGCCTGCTGCATGTTGTGGGTCACGATCAGGATGGTGAACTCCTGCTTCAACTCGGCGATGAGCTGCTCGATCTTGCCGGTGGCAATCGGGTCGAGCGCCGAGGTTGGCTCGTCGAACAGAATCACTTCGGGCTTCAAGGCCACAGCGCGCGCAATGCACAGGCGCTGCTGCTGACCGCCCGAAAGGCCGAGCGCGCTCTGCTTGAGCTTGTCTTTCACTTCGTCCCACAGCGCACCTTGGCGAAGCGCTTGTTCAACGCGCACATCCATATCGGCGCGGCCCAGCTTCTCGTAGTGGCTAATGCCGTAGGCCACGTTGTCGTAAATCGACATGGGGAAGGGCACGGGCTTCTGGAACACCATACCCACCTTGCTGCGAAGGCGGTTCAGCGGGTACTTCGGGTCCAGCAGGTTCGCGCCGTCAAGAATGATTTCGCCCTCGGCCCGCTGCTTTGGGTAAACGGCGTAGATCTTGTTGAAGATACGCAGCAGCGTGGATTTACCACAGCCCGAAGGGCCGATCAGTGCCGTGACGCGCTTTTCCGGCACCGTGAGGTTGATGTCCTTCAGCGCGCGGTAGTCGTCGTAGTAGAAGTTGAGGTTCTTGGCGACCAACTTGGCCGGCGCGGCGGCGGCAGGTTCGCCAGCAGCGAGAGTGGTTTGCAGGCTAATGGACACGTTAGTCATGGCTCATCTTCTTGCGAAGCAGGAGGGAACGGGCCAGCACGCTGACCAGAAGGACGAAGCAGGTAATCAGGAAGGCGCCGGCCCAAGCCAGCAATTGCCAGTTCTCGAAGGGGCTCATGGCGAACTGATAGACCGTGACCGGAAGGTTGGCCATCGGTTCACTCAGATCGGCGTTCCAGAAACTGTTGTTGAAGGCGGTGAACAGCAGCGGCGCGGTTTCACCGGAAATGCGGGCCAAGCCCAGCATCACGCCCGTGAGAATGCCCGATATGGCAGCGCGGTAAAGCACATGCGTAGTCACCTTCCACTGTGGAATGCCGAGCGAGAGTGCCGCTTCACGCATTTGCGTGGGCACCAAGCGCAGCATTTCGTCGGTGGTGCGTACTACCACGGGAAGCACAATGAAGCCGAGTGCCACGGCGCCTGCGAAGCCGGAGAAGCCGGAGATATCGGTCAGCCAATTCGCGAGGCCAGCAAGCCAGTCGTTCTGGCCGGCATCGGAGTTTTGAATTGCCGTGGCGACCTGACGCGGCGCACCGATCAGCACCATGTACACGAACAAACCCAGCACGATGGACGGCGCCGACAAAAGAATGTCGTTGACGAAACGGATCACGCTGCCGATTTTTCGGAAGTTCGCATACTCGGCGAGAAACGTGCCTGCGGCGATGCCCACGGGGGCGGCCATCAACACGGCCAAGGTGCACATCACGATGCTGCCGAAGATGGCGTTCAGCAGACCGCCTTCGCCGAGTGGCGCGCCCGGCGGCGGCGTCATTTCGGTGAACATGGCCAAGCTCAGGCCATCAATGCCTTTCGATAGCGTGGTGAACAGAATCCACGACAGAAAGAAGAGGCCGATGATGGCGGCACCACCCGACAGCACCAACGCCAGTGCGTTGGTAAAGCGGCGGCGAAGAAAAAGACGCTCGGAGACGGCGTGATCCATTACTTGCCCTCCCGGCGCTGCAGGCTCATGAGCATGAGTTTGGCGATGCTGAGTACAACGAAGGTGACCGCAAACAGCACGAAGCCCAAGGCCAGCAAGGAGCTGCGATGCAGATCGGCGAAGGCTTCGCCGAACTCGTTGGCAATGGTGGCTGCGATGGAGCTCG
>JAIXVL010000087.1 GCA_027483045.1 Lysobacteraceae bacterium | reverse complement strand
TTGCTGCATCAAGATCCACCAGATGCAGCCAGCGCGCACCTTCGGCCGCATAGCGTGCAGCCAGTGCAACGGGATCGTCGCCGTAACGCGTTTCTTCCGCGTAGTCGCCTTGGCGAAGTCGGACAACGCGACCGTTGCGAACATCGATAGCGGGATAGAGCTCAAAGGACATGGCGCAAAGGACTCAAAGCGAAAGGAAGTTGGCCAGCAGGCGTGCACCCGTGGCAGCCGAGCGTTCGGGATGAAACTGTGCGCCCATGACATTCCCCTTTGCCGCCATCGCGACAAACGGTTGCCCATGGACGCACTGCGCCAGCTCATCCGCACTGTGGCGCAAAGCATAGCTGTGCACGAAGTAGGCATGCTGCCCATTCAATCCAGCCAGCAAGGGATGTGAAACGTTCGCCTCAAGGCGATTCCAGCCCATATGCGGAACACGAATGCCGGGCGATTCCGGCAGGCGCTGAACGCGACCCGGCAGCAAGCCAAGGCATTCGGCGTCGCCCTCTTCCGAATGCTCGAACAGCAACTGCATGCCCACACAAATCCCCATCAGCGGTTGCGTCAGCGTGGGAATAAGGCGATCAAGACCATTCGCACGCAAATGTGCCATTGCAGGCGCCGCGGCACCCACTCCAGGAAGAATCACGTGGGTCGCCGAACGAATGGTTTGCGCATCTGCAGTGACCGGAGCCTCCACGCCTAAGCGCGAAAACGCCGCTTGAACTGACCCCAAGTTCGCGCCGCCGGAATCCAAAAGGACCAGGCGAACCTTGGAGAAATCAGCACTCACAGCGCCCCCTTGGTGCTGGGCAGTGCGTTGCCTTGACGGCGAATGGCCGCGCGCAACGCGCGGGCAACCACCTTGAAGCTAGCCTCGACCATGTGATGCGTGTTGTCGCCACGAACCTGAAGGTGAAGGTTCAAACCCGAGGTCTCGCAAAGTGAGCGGAAGAAATGCGGCACCAACTCGGTGGCTAAGCCGCCGACTTCGGCACGTGGGAACTCACCTTCAAAAACAAAGTAAGGACGACCCGAGAAATCCACGACAGCCGATGCACGGGTTTCGTCCATAGGCAGAGCAAAGGCTGCCTTGGCATCGTCACCAAACTCAGCGACATCGGAAGTTCCGGAGTCGAAGCCGTAACGACCAATGCCGCGCTTGTCACCGATGGCTTGCCTCAAGGCCTGCCCGATCGCCAACGCGCAGTCTTCGACGGTGTGATGTTCATCAATGTGCAAGTCGCCGGCGCAGCGCACCGATAAGCCGAAACCGCCGTGCTTCCCCAACTGCTCCAGCATGTGATCAAAGAATCCGTGGCCCGTAGCAATGGCCGGCTCGCTGGCGCGATCCAGATCGACCTGGACCGTGATCTTCGTTTCCTTTGTGGCGCGCTCTATCGTCGCCGTGCGCGGCGCATCGCACAGCGCATGCGCAATGCCGTCCCAATCGTAGAACCCGTCCTTAAGGCGGAAACCACGAACGCCCAGATTGGTCGCGAACTGCATGTCGGTTTCGCGGTCGCCCACCATCGCACTGGCGTCCAGATCGATACTGCGATCGCGCAAGTAGTGCATCACCATACCGATCCCCGGCTTGCGCGTCGGCTTGCCTTCGCTGGCAAAGCTCTCGTCGATCAGCACTTCGCGAAAAACAATGCCTTGCGAAGCAAGAATCTGCATGAGCAGATCATGCGGACCCTGAAAAGTGGGGCGCGGAAAACTGGCCGTGCCGAGACCGTCCTGATTGCTCACCATCACGAACTGAAAGCCAGCGTCACGAAGCCTTTGCAGCGCGCCGATGCAGCCCTTCGTGAGGCGAAACTTCTCGAATGCATCGATCTGCTCATCGGCGGGCTCATCGATCAGTACACCGTCGCGATCAATAAAGAGGATCTTGCTGGGAGCGCTCATGCGCGTGTGACCTCCAAAGCTTTGAGTGCAGACAGCAGTGCATCGTTCTCTTCGACACTGCCGATCGTGATACGCAACGCATTGCCAAGCCCCGGCTGAGCGCGCTGATCGCGCACCACCACACCGGAAGCGAGTAATCCCTGGAAGGCAGCTTCGGCATCGGCGAATCGCACCAACAGGTAGTTGGCATCCGAGGCATACACAGCGAGCACGCCAGACAGACCCGCAAGCGCGGCAGCCACACGCTCACGCTCCACCACGATGCGCCCTGCCCGGCGACGTGCCTCATCGGCTGCCGATTCTGCGACCGCTTCTAGCGCCAGCGCCACTGCCGGCTGCGCCAACGGATATGGCGGCGCAATCGCGTTGAGCACTCGAATGAGCGCTGGATCAGCGACTGTGATTCCCAATCGGGCGCCGGCAAGCGCATAGGCCTTCGAGAGCGTGCGCAGGACCACCAAGAAATCGAAACGGGGGCGCAGCGACAGCGCACTCTTGCCTTCGCTGTACTCGGCGTAGGCCTCGTCAACGACAACGATGGCGCGACCGGCAACACCGATGAGCAAGCGCTCAATTTCGGAGAGCGCCACAGCGGCCCCTGTCGGATTAGCCGGTGAACACACGTAGATGATTTTGATCGGGGCCTTCGCCACCGACAATTCCAAAGCGCGCAGTACCGCATCCACGTCAAGACGAAAAGCGCTGCCGGTATCCACGAGTGGAACGCTCACCACCGCCGCGTTCTGCACACGCGCGCATACGGCGTACATACCAAAGGTTGGGGGCGAGATCAGCACGGCATCATGTTCTGCACGACACAAGGCGCGCGTCAGAAGATCAATTCCTTCGTCGCTCCCGCGTGTCATCAAGACGCTGTCTTCGCGCACCTTGTACAAGGCGGCTAATCGCGCCTTCAGGGCAGCCGGCTGTGGCTCGGGGTAGCGATTGAGCGATTGCCCAGGGTCGGCAGGCGACGCCCACGGGCTCTCGTTGGCATTCAACCAAACACTGCCCTTCAAGCCCGTTTTTCGCGCAGAACCGTAGCCGCCGAAATCGCGCAGGTCAGAGCGCACCAAGTCCAACAGACTCATGCGGCCCACTCCTGACGCACCACCACCGCGTTCGCATGGGCGTCCAAACCTTCGGCACGCGCCATGGTGACTGCGCAGGGGCCAATCGCCAACAAACCGGCGCGGCTGACCTGCTGCACGCTGATGCTGCGCTGGAAACTGGCGACAGACACACCGCTCCACGCCCGCGCCGCACCGCCCGTCGGCAACACATGGTTGGTGCCTGAGCAGTAGTCACCCAGAGACTCAGGCGCGTAATCGCCAAGAAAGATCGATCCGGCACAACGGATTTTCGGAAGCCATTCGCGAGCCTCGCGTACCTGCACGATCAAGTGTTCCGGACCGTAGAGATTGCTCAAGTCGAAGGCATCGTCGAGCGATTCAGTGATGATGAGGCGCGCGTACTCCAAAGCCTTCAAGGCAATGGCCGCACGGGGCAGCGCGAGGAGCTGACGCTCCACCTCCGCTTCCACGGCGCTCGCCAGCACTGCGCTGTCCGTCAGCAGGATCACCTGCGAGTCAGGGCCATGCTCGGCTTGCGCAAGAAGGTCGGCGGCAATGAATACCGGATTCGCCTGCGCATCGCCGATAACCAACACTTCCGACGGGCCAGCGGGCATATCGATTGCCGGACCACCGGGAACCGACGCCACCTGCTGCTTGGCCAAAGTGACCCAGCTGTTTCCGGGTCCAAACAACTTGTCGCAACGCGGAATACTCTCCGTGCCAAACGCCATGGCGGCGATGGCTTGCGCACCACCCAACTTGTAGACGCGCTGGATGCCACACAGGCGTGCAGCCACGAGAACACTCGGATCGGCCTTGCCGTCTGCGCGTGGTGGCGTGCAGAGCACGATCTCGGCGCAGCCAGCGATTTTCGCCGGAACGCCCAGCATCAACGCAGTCGAAGGCAGCGGCGCCGATCCGGCAGGAACATAAAGACCAACGACATCGATTGGACGCAGCACGCGTCCGCAGCGCACACCCGGCGCCGTATCGATATCGAACTCCTTTGGGGCACCAGCGACATGCCAAGCCATCAAGCGCTCGCGCGCCTCGACCATGGCTTGCCGCAGGACAGGATCGAGACCCGCTTCAGCCTCGGAAAACTCGGCATCACTCACTTCAATCGAATCAAGCTCTATGCCGTCGAAACGGCGCGTGAGTGCGCGAAGAGCAGTATCACCATCGGCTTGTACCTGCGCCACGATCCGGCGCACCGCATCAATCCGATCGTCGCTGGTGTTGTTTGCCGGACGCGCCAGCGCTGTCGACCTTTCGGTGGGCAATGCCACGTTCCAATCAATGATCTTCATGGGGACTGCGCTCAAGCCAACATCTGATCAACGGGAAGCACCATCAAGGCGCTGGCACCCGCCTTCTTCATGTCTTCCATGCGTTGCCAGGTCACCGCAGTGCGGCACAGCGCTTGGACCGAAACGCGGCTGCCCTGCCCATCAATCGAAGTGATGAGGGGCGACTCTGCGTCTGGGAGCAGCTTGAGCACTTCCGACAAGGCCGAACGCTCGGCTTGAAGCAGCAGCAGTTTTGCCGCCTTCACGCTCAGCACGCCATCCAAACGGCGCAGCAACAAATCCGCCAGCGCGGCACGCTCATCGTTGAAGGGTTTGGCGGGGCCTGCAATCACCGCTTCGCTTTCAAGAATCACGGCCACTTCTTTCAACTGATTGGCGACCAAAGTGCCGCCCGTCGACACCAGATCGCAGATGGTTTCGGCCTTGCCCAAGCGCGGTGCGATCTCGACCGAGCCCGACAACAGCACCGGCTCCGCATCCACACCGTTGTCCTTCAGCCAGCGAGCCAAAAGCGCGGGATAGCTGGTCGCGCAACGCAAACCGGCTAGGCGCTGAGGACCCGGCCACTCCCATTCCTGCGGCACGGCCACCGACAAACGGCAACGCCCGAAGCCCAGTCGGCGCACCACGCTGAACACTTCGCCCTGGCCTTGCGCTTCGCGCTCGTAGCCCTGCTCAGCCAGCACGTTCAAACCCACGATGCCCAGATCGCACACGCCCTCGGCAATCAAGCCGGGAATGTCGTCATCGCGCACCAACAACAAGTCGATGGGCAGCGATTCGCCGTAGCAGAACAGCCGGTCGCGGCTTTCGCGGAAGCTTAGGCCCGCGCGCGCGAGAAGATCGCGTGCAGGGTCGGACAAGCGTCCGGATTTTTGAATGGCAATGCGCAGTCGATCGTGCGTCCGCATGGTGCGGGCTCCGTAGTGAATTCTTTCGGTGGAATCAGTGCGCTTCGGGTGGCGACAGCGCAGCGCCCGGAGCAAGAAGTTCGAGACGCTCGGCCGCGAGGCGGTATCCGCCCGCCCCCAGCGCCAAACAGCGGGCGACGCGTCCTACCGTGGTCACGCTCACGCCGGTGCGGTCGTGAATATCGCGGTAGGCCCGGCCCTCGGCCAACTCGGGCACCACGGCCCAGCGGTCGGCCATGGCCTCGAGCTCGGCGGGGGTGCACAAATCGATGAAAAAGCGCCGGATCTCATCGGCATCGCGAAGCGCCAGAACAGCCTCGACCAAGCCGTCCAGCCGGCTTTCTGGCTGGCGGGGGCCGGCGGCAGGGGTCAGATCGAGGGCGGGTCGGCGCTTCATGGTGCGGCAATGTAATAGCGCGCTATTACATTAGTCAAGAACATTCTCAAGCGTACTTCGCATTGCCTCGACGCCCTAGGCCTCATCAAGAAAGCTTCGCAAACGAAGTGCACACTGCCCCGCATGATTCATCGACGACGTTTGCCCCAGCCTTGGAGCGAGGAATGGACCTTGGAAGACCAGCGCAAGCTCTGGTTGAGGCCCATTTCACCGGCAGATGCCGACCCGCTGCGCGCCTCATTCAGCCTGCTCACGCCGGAAGAGGTCCGCATGCGGTTTCAGCATCCGATGAGCGAACTAACGCCAGAAATGGCCTTCAAGCTGACAAATCTAGATCGAAACCGAGAATTCGCCCTAGTGGCTGCAGAGCCTGAGCCACCCGGCCACGCGCTGATCGGCGCTGTCGTGCGAGCGGCCATCGATGACGACGGCAAGCGCGCGGGCTTCGCCATCTTGGTTTCGCGCTTTCTTGCCCATCAAGGCATTGGAACGCTGCTGATGCGGCAGCTACTGCGCTGGACACGCTTGAAGAAGCTCGACGCCGTCTATGGCGATGTTCTTCAAGAGAACACCGCCATGCTGCATTTGGCGAGCCAACTCGGCTTCAAGCGCAAGCCCGCCGACAGCCCTGGCATGGCTCGCATCGAGTACCAGCGAGGGACCTAGGTCATCGCGCCCAGGTCCCCCTGCATCCACTTACTCGCCAAACTGCCGAGTACGACGGAACAAAGCTTCTGCTGACAAACGTGCAGCCGCGCCTGTCGGGCAGGCATCCACGCAGCGAGGGCCACCCTTGATCCCCGTGCACATATCGCATTTGACGGCCTTCTTCGGCACGTCACCTTTGACCTCCGGTTGTCGCTCACCGGGCGCCGCACCGATGCCGAGCAGCAGCCAAAGCAAACCGCCGCCTTGTTTCGGCGGCGCCTGTGGTGCCATTTGAATCACGCCGTAGGGGCAGTTGCGTTCGCAGTTGCCGCAACCAATGCAGGCTTCGCTGATCGTGACTTCGCCGCCCTGACCACGTCGAATGGCATCGGGCGGGCAATCCTTCATGCAGTGCGGGTTTTCGCAATGACGGCATGCCACAGGCAAATGCACACGTGCAAACGTGGCGCCCGCCTCGCGCTTCAGCCGTGAGGTACCACCGTGCGACTCGGCACACGCCGTCTCGCAGTTGTTGCATTGAACGCACAGGCTTTCGTCGATCACCAGCAAATCGGACGCATCGCCCACACCTTGCTTCAATAGGAAGCGTGAAAGCGCGCTGTTGTCTTCCACATCCTGTTCGGCAGCAATGTTCTGCTGCGTGCGCGACATCATGATGCTTTCCAGCGCACTGCGAAGCGCTGGTGTGCTGGCGATCTGGTTACGCACCTTATCGCCATCGAACACCAACACTTCCGTCAGCACCGATGCAGTGACCGTGGCCGAACGTGGGCCACCATCCAACATGGCCATTTCGCCCACGTAGTTGCCGGCGCTGACGTAGGCGAGAACGCGCTCTTCGCCCTTGAATTTCTTGGCCACAGCCACCGAGCCGCGACGAATCAGATAGAGCCCATCCGCTGGGTCGCCTTCCTTGAACAGGACTTGCCCAGCATTGAAGCGCTTCAGCACCACACCACAGTCGATCATGGCGTCGATGGCTTCGGTGCCTAGCAAAGGACCGATGTAGTTGAACACTGCATTGCGAACGAAGGCCTGATCGACCTTGTCGCGAAGGCGTTCCGAGGCACTCATCAGCTTCAGCATGGTCCGCCGCGGCGTCTCAATGAGGACGCAGTTCAATCCGGCGCTCACCGTCGCAGTACGGCGGCGCCCGGAAAGCAGGCCCATTTCACCGAAGAAGCGCCCTGTGCCAAGTATGACCGCGCGGCGATTGCCATCATCGCCATCGGTATCGATCTGCACATTGCCCGCAACAATCGAATAGAAGCTGTTCGAATAGTCGTTTTTGCGGAAGATCACCGAGTCCTTGGCAAGGACGTGCACGGTAGATTCCAACAACAACTCGCGGCGCTGCAGCTTGGTCAGCGAGCCCAACAACGGGTGCTTGCCGAGCTCCTCGATGACGGCTGAAGGCGGTGCATCGGCCCGCCAAGGCTTGAGCCGATCGCGCAGCATGGGTTCATCGACAGGCTCGACCGTGTCGCCGTTGATGGTATCGACGACTTCGTAGCCTTGGTTCATCGCCTGCTTGATGAGCGGATAGCCGCCCAAGGCACCCACGACAAACAAGCCGGGCACATTCGACTCATAGGTTTCCGAAAGCATCGGAATGGCTGTGGGGTCCTCGTTCGGAAACTGCACACCGAAACTCTCGACCAATTTGCGTGGCGGAATAGCGCCCGCACGAACAATGACGCGATGACACAGAATGCTTTGCTCGCCCACAGGCCCGTTGAACACGAAGCTCATGAGCGGCGGTTTCTGGCCCGGAACAGCCTTTCCCTCCGGCGGAGGTGGATCGACACGGGCCGCAAAGGCTGAGTGCCAAATGCGCATCTTCCCGGCGCGCTCCATGCCCTGAATGGCATCACGATTCGCATCTTTGCAAACCGTGAACTCTTCCTGCCGGTTCATTAGATGCAGCGTGTTCTTTGCGGCGAGCGCCATGGCGTTTTCAATGCCCGCATCACCACCGCCGACGACGATGATGGTTTCGCCGCTGTATTCATCAGGATCGGACAAGGTGTACTGGACGTTGGGATGATCCTCGCCCGGCACACCCATCTTTCGCACATTGCCTTGAAGGCCGATGCCCAGAATCACGTTGCGTGTGGTGTACACGCTGCCGTCTTCGCACCGCACGGTGAAGGGCGGGCCTTGGTGCGAACGATCAATGCCGTTGACGCGCTTGCCATGCTCAATGCGGATTTTCTGCGAGGCGATCTCGTCGTTCCACGTGCCCAGCACGGATTCGCGCTTTCCAGCGCCGAAACTCATGCCACTGCGAAGCGGCAAGAAGCCCGGCTCCGCCATCACGTGCTTGCCCTTTTGATACTTGTAGATGGTGTCGGAAGGATGTGGTGCAGCTTCAAGCAGCACGTAACGGTTACCGCGCGCAGCAGCGCGCGATGCAGCGGAGAGCCCAGCAGGCCCCGCGCCAATGACAACAACGTCGAACTCTGCGGGTCGGTCTGCTGCGCGCACGGCCATGAGTCAGCCCTCCCTCGGTGCAGGTTCACGCAGGCTGTTGGCCAGCGCGTTGAGCGCCGTGCGAAAGCGCTCGGCACGGTAGGTTTCTTCCGAGGCGAGCGTGCGCCTTGCTGCATCCAAGAGGGTCCTGAGCGCGGCTGCGTTCTCCAGTTGCCCGTTCTCGATCAACACCTCGGTCAGGGGCGCGATGGCCATGTAAGCCTGCTCGGCGCCGGCATAGTCACTGTAGTCACCGGTTTGGCCGATGCGGATCAGTTGGCGGAGCACTGCACGCATCTGTCCATCGGCAAAATCTTCCGCCCTCAGTACCGGCACCAGTGCATCCAGTCGATCCAGGACTCGTTTGAGCGCGACGCTAGGATCGCCCTGCCCCGCCGAAACCGCCGCGTGTAAGGCGCGCACTTCGTTGCGATAACTCTCAGACTGATTTGGCGCAGCCACTTCAACGATCGCGCGCAGCATGAGCAAATGCCCGTCGTTCACCCGCACGCGCCCCGGGCCGATGCCCAAGCGCGGGGTCCAGCGCTGATCACTCATGGGGTGATGGCAGGCATGGCAATCAAACACCGAGAGTTCTGGAAACAAGCCATCACGACCGCGCTGCGGATCAGCCAAGGTGCTCAGCATCGCTTTTGCTGCAAACAACTGGCCCAAAGCCCACACTCGCCCAGCCGAGAAATCACCCTTCCGCTGCTGCCAATCGGCGTCGATGGCGTAATGCGGAGGCTGCAGCGCAGCAAACGTACCGATTTCAAAACCCAAGCGCGGATGCCCAGCACCCATGATGCGGTGGGTGACCCAGCGGTCCTCATCGCCCACGTGGCAAGCCACGCAAAGGCGCGCTTGACCCACAGGATCCGCACTCGGGTAAAGCCCATTGGCAATGTTCTGTGCGTGGGTCACGCCGGGTGCCGTGTGGCTGGCCAGCCACTTTTCTGCGGGCCCGTGGCAGCCCTCACAACTCACGCCGTCAGAAAGAACGAAGCGCTCTCCGCGTTGCGCAGGCGCCGGCGCATACGCGTGGCAGGCAAGGCATTCCTTCGCTTCATGCGCCGGTGTGGAGAGTCC
>JAIXVL010000256.1 GCA_027483045.1 Lysobacteraceae bacterium | reverse complement strand
CCTGGTTCAGGGCATTGGTGCCGGAACGCTGGGCCGATGTGGATTGCGCGCCGATTCTTGCTGCCGCCACCGTGAACTACCGCCGCCCCATTGGTTGGCCGGAACGCCTGCGCGTCGTTCTTCTGGCCGAGAAAATGGGCACGAAGAGCCTGACCCTCGGGCACCGCATCGAGAGCACTACCGAAGCCGATGTGCTCTACGCCGATGGCACCACCGTGATGGTGTGGGTGGACAAAGGCGGTGCGTCTATTCCGCTGCCGCCTTTCATTCGCGAAGCGTGTACCTGAGTCTCAGGAACGCGCTTCCGCAGCTGCCGCCAGAACACGCTCCTGTGGCGTCGCGTAGTGGCTGTCCCAGTGTTGCAGCTTGGGCTTCATCAGAGCACGCCATAGCGGCGGCACAAGCGTGAGCAGCAAGGTGGTGAGGTAGCCGCCGACCATCACGGGGGCCTCGGGCATGGGCTTCAATTCGTGGAAAGGCACCTCGCCCTGCGCATGGTGATGCGAATGACGGCTGAGGTTGAACATCGTCCACGAGGTGGCGCGCTTGGTGGTGTTCCACGAGTGGCGCGGCTGCACCGGCGTTTCCGGATCACGCACGATGCCGTAGTGCTCCATGAAATTCACGATTTCGAGCACCGCTTTGCCCCAAAGACCGCAGGCGATGAAGAACCCTGCGCCTGCCCAGCCTCCTAGTGCGAAAGCGATCAGCACAAGCACGAGCGTCATCGCATAGCCACGCGCCACCGCATTGCGCCAAGAGAACACCGAATGGTCGCGCTTGGCCAACCGCTCAGCCTCAATCCGCCATGCACTGATGTTGCCTCTGATCGTGGACAACAGGATGTGCGTGTAGACATTGCGCCCGCGCGGTGCGGTGGCGGGGTCCGCGGTGGTGGACACGTAGCGATGGTGGCCGTACACATGCTCGACCGAAAAGCTCGTGTCGAAACTGAAGGCGAGAAGCCAACGCCCCACGCCCATCGACATGCGATCCCACGTGCGATGCGTCAACTCATGCGCGGGAATGGTGCCGACCAATCCAATCATCAAACCGGTCAACAGCCAGCCTGAAACGTGGTGACCGAAGCTCGTTGCTTCGCGCGCTGCAAGAAGATCCACGCCAACCACGCCGCCCAACCGCGCGCCAAAGCCAAAGATGTCGCTCGACGACACGCTCCAGACCGCAGCGAATGCGATGAAGCACATGAGTGGAAGTGCCAGCCATAACTGCAGCGTCAGAACCCAAGGGTGACGAAACACGGGCGTGCGGGTGTCCTCGCCCGAAAGAGCATCGCCGACCACATAGGCCAGGACCACGGCAAGGAACCCAGCGGTGATGTAGCCGCCTCCCGCAAGAAGCGTTGCTGCCGAGAAAAGGCCGACAAGGTGAAACATGCCGTACTTCGCGTAGTCGAAGAATCCCGCAACTTCAGCTTGCGCACTGGGCGCCAACGATGCGTTTGACGCGCCGCGTAGCGCATCGGCTTGCGTGAGGAAGCGATCTGCGTGGATGTGCGCTGGATCAAGCCCACAGGCGCGCAGACGGTCTTCAGCAGCGTCGACCATGGGCGGTGGACCGCACAGATAGCCATGCGCCGAGGAGTCGGCAAACTCGGCCAAGACATCGGTCACCAGACCACGCCTGCCCTGCCACGAGGAATCGTGCGCTGCGGCGGAAAGCACGGGGACGAAAGTGAACTCGCCCTGCCATGCTTTCTGCAAGGCAGCGATTCGGTCCGAGGCAAAGAGATCGCGCTCTTCGCGTGCACCGAAGACCAGCGTGGCCTTGCGCGAAACACCCTGCGAGGCGGCGTCTTCGAGCAAGGCAAGAACAGGCGCCAAACCGCTGCCACCTGCGACCAAGAGCAAAGGCTCGGCGCCGGATCGAAGCCAGAAATCGCCCTGCGCGGCACCGACGTTGATGACGCGGCCGACCAGATTCTGATCATTGATAAGACCCGAGAACTGCCCGCCCTCGACCTTACGAACGAAGAATTCCACTTGCCCATCGGCTTGCGGCGGTGAGGCAAAGGAGTAACTGCGCGTCACGCCTTCAAGACCCTGTAACTGCAGGAGCGCGAATTGACCCGCACGGTAAGGCACTGCGGCTTCGCACTGCAGCACCAAACGCGTGATGTCGTGCGTCAGCTTTTCCTGCGCAATCACTTTGCCCGGAGTGCCCTCTGGCGCGATGGCGACATCAATCACCACATCCGAGCGCGGCACGGTCTGGCAGGCGAGAACCACGCCTTCCTTGATCTCCTGCCCGCTGAGCAGATATCCGGATTCGGTCAACTCGCGGACATCGCCCTCAACAACGCGGCAACGGCAGGTGCCGCAGCCACCGACACGGCACGAATTAGGGAAAGGAATGCCTGCGCGCAATGCCGCCTGCAGCACCGTTTCGCCCTGCTGCGTTTGAATCAGTTGCTCGTTGATTCGAAGAGCATGACCGGCGGCGGCGTGAGCAGAGGGCATGAAAAGCTCCAGGCGGATTAGCTGCCGAAAATACTGGCCCGCGCCCCACGGTAGCGGGAGTGCCGGGGCTGCCAAGCACGGGTCATTTATTGACAATAGCGATGCAACAGGGCTTTTTACCGCCATGGCCAGCCCCAGCTTCCCCTTCCCCGCGCACTACCTGCGTCTCGTCGCCGACTTGATTCGTGGCGGCGGTGGCGATGCCGAGGCGTGGATGGCTGCACACGGCATCGACCAAAGCGCTCTGGCCAGCGGTGCCGCAGCCCTCACCCCATCGCAGCTGGAAGCCCTGCTGAGCAGTGCGCTGGAGGCGGCACAGGACCCCGCACTCGGGCTTTTGCTAGGCGAGCGCCTGATTGCGACCACGCACGGATTTGTCGGCCACGCGGCTATGAACAGCGGCACGCTTCGGCAAGCGCTGGAATTGATTTCCAAGTACACGCCGCTGCGTCTTCCGCTGCTCTCGGTTCGCCTGCAGATCGTGCAGAACGAAGCGCGCCTGCACTTCGACACCACCGCCCCCTTAGGCAGTGTTGAGCGCCCCGTGCTGGAAGCGGTCATGCTCAGTGTTCGCAACATGCTCGAAGGCTTGAGCTTGGGCTTCAGCCCCGTGCAAGCCGCGGCATTTCCCTTTGCCGCACCCGATTACGCCGACTTGGCGCGCCGCCTGTTCCGCTGCGAACTTCGCTACGGGCAAACATGGGCGGGCCTCGTGGTGTTGGCCGAGCACTTGGACCTGCCGCTCAAGATCGCCGATCCAGAGGCGTTTAGAGAGGCAGCGCTCATGTGCGAGCGCGAGCTGGAAAAACGCATGGCCGCGACGTCCACCGTGGCCCGCGTGCGCAGCCTGCTGTTGGAACGACAGCACGGCTTCCCGTCGCTGTCGGTTGCCGCACGTTTGCTGCACATGACGCCCCGCACCCTGCACCGTCGCCTTGTGGATGAAGGCTGCACCTTTCGCGATGTGCTTGAAGACGTTCGCCATGGTTTGGCCATGGAGCACGTGCGCGCCGGACGACTCACGATCGAAGAAATGGCGTACGCCTTGGGCTACTCGGACACTGCCAACTTCCGTCGTGCGTTCAAGCGCTGGGAAAGCCAGCCGCCCTCCTCGTTTCGCAAGCAGCCATCGACGCTTCGCTCCAAATCCTGAACGGCATCGGGCCACACGGTGTGGCCCACCAACCCCATAGGCGCGACCGGCTCGTTACAGGGGCTACGATCCACACACCCCAAGGAGAACCCCCGTGCGCCGACCCAACGCCTCGAAACACCGCACCCTCGCTTTGCTGCCACTCACTTTTGCCTTAGGAATTGCGATGTCCGCCCATGCCGAGCCGCAGTGGATCACGCTTTACAGCGGCGACTACGACGCAGTGAGCCAATCGGATGTTGTCGCCGGAGGCCCTGGCTATGCGCTGGTGGAGCGCCCGCTGCGCGTGGACGCTGCGGCCAACGGCGGCGCGTTCGCCTTGGATGATTTGCCGCGCGCCATCGACCCCTCCACGGCCATCCTCTCGGGCGCAGGCCTGCGTGTTCGTGGCCAACGCTACGACTTCGCCGGGCTTGATCAAGGCCAGTTGCTTGAACGCGCCATCGGCCACGAGATCAATGTCGAGCAGTCGGTAGGCAACGAGTTGCGCCGCTATTCCGGCACGCTGCTTTCGGCCAGCAATGGTCTGACCTTGCGCGAGAGCAACGGCACCGTGCGCGTGCTCTCCAACTTCAGCGCATTCACCTTGGCCAGCCCACCACGCGGCTTAGTGGTTCGCCCCACGCTGCGCTTCCAGTTGGCGCCAGAACGCAGCGGTGAACAAGACGCCACGCTCGCGTTCACCACTGCCGGCTTGGCCTGGCGGGCCGAATATCGTGCCGTCCTTTCCAAGCAAGGCGCTGCCTGCCGCATGGCCTTGGAAGGTCACGCCATGGTGGCGAACCGATCGGGTGCTGATTTTCTCGATACGCGCCTGACACTCGTAGCAGGCGAACCCAATCGTGTTTCATCCGGTGGCCCGCGTGTGTTCATGGCCATGGCAGCAGCGCCCGCCGAATCCAAAGTGATGTCGGCGGATGCGGCACGCAACCCCGAAGCTTCGTCCGAGTACCACAGCTACACACTGCCGCAGGCAGGCGACCTTCCCGATGGCAGCCTGCAGCGTTTGCCCTTGCTCAACCTTGCCGAAGGCGTGCCGTGCATGCGGCGCTACAGCGTGCAAAGCCCCTCTGGCGACTGGATGCCTGACCGGCCGATGGTTCAACGCCAGATCGGTGGCGATGGCGAAACGGAAGTGCGCACGCGCTTGGAGTTCAAGAACGAGAAATCGCGAGGCTTGGGCGCGCCCCTGCCGGCAGGCCGTGTCCGCGTCTTCGATGGCAGCGCCTTGCTGGGTGAAGCGAGCCTCGGACACACCGCTTCTGGCCGCGAGGTTACGCTGGATTTGGGCCGCAGTTTCGACCTATCTGCAACGCGAAAAAGCACCGCATTCAGCGTGGATCGCGATGGACGCACCATGACCGAAACGGTGGAATGGACTCTTCGCAACGGCAAGTCGGAGCCTGCGGTGGTTCGCATCGGTGACCGACTGCCGCGCTGGACTGGCTGGACGCTGCTGGAGGGTGCCGATGCGTTTACCAAACAGGACGCTCAACGCATCCAAGCCGACATTGCGATTGCGGCGAATGCGGAAACGACAGTGCGCTACACCGTGCGCTATCGTTGGGCCGAAGACATTACCGTCGACTAAGAACGAGAACTCCCATGCTTGAGCGCATTGCCCACGACCGCGTACTCGAAATCCGCTTGGCGCGGCCGCCCGTCAATGCGCTCAACACCGAGCTTCTGAAAGCATTGACCGACGCCTTCCATCCCTCGCAACTCACTGGCGTCGATGGTGTGGTGCTTTCTGGCGGCCCGAAAGTGTTCTCAGGCGGGCTTGATGTGCCCTTCCTGCTGAGTCTCGATCGCGCAGGCTTGACGGCCGCGTGGTCGCAATTCTTTTCGGCGGCGCGCGCCATCGCGGCGTGTCCAGTGCCCGTGGCCGCCGCGATCGGTGGCCACAGCCCCGCAGGTGGCTGCGTACTCGCGCTGTGCTGCGATTACCGCGTGATG
>JAIXVL010000106.1 GCA_027483045.1 Lysobacteraceae bacterium | reverse complement strand
GCGCTCGCAGGTCATCTTCAGTAGGCGCTGCGGAAACCGGAATCTGCGTCGCATCCAACTCCATGTACGAGAGGGCCACGGTTTCTTCAGTGCGATAGCGATCGCCGTGCGACGCATGCCACGCAGCGATGGCGGCGTCATCTGGAACGCTGGTATCGCTGGCGAGCAAGGGGATCTCGACGTAGCGAAGATCACGCGTCTCCTGCTGAAGCTTCAACAGTGCATCAAGTTCTGCGCCGCCCACCAAGGCCGTATCGCGAACAGAATCTGGCATCGCACCGGTCAAAATCTGACGACGCACCAGCGCTTCAAATCCTGCCGCGGTCAATCCGCGCGACTGCAGCCAAATCTTGTACGCGTCATCGCCAATGTACTTGCCGTCTTGCGTGATGCCGTCCACATCAAGAATCGCCTTCTTGACCTGGGCTGCATCCACACTCACGCCATCCCTCAGCGCTGCAAGCTCAAGAACCTTCTCGTCGACGAGGCCGTCAAGGACCAAGCGCTTGGTCTCCAACGTCTCGACTTGCGCTGCATCGTAACTCTCACCCGCCGAAAGACGGGCCTGCTCGCGATAGCGATCGAACCGCTGACGGAACTCTTGCTGAGAAATCTCGTTCGATTCCCAGAACAGAGATTTCACAAGGCCGCCGGCAGCGCCTTCGCTCGGCGCGTCGCGCCACCACGATGGCGGCGACTCGATCTTCGCGGAATACGTCTCTACGCGAGCCTGAAAATAGTGCTCAATGCCAAAGAAGGCCATCGCAAAAATGATCAGACCAATGACGACCCAAGCGATCCAGCCGGTCGTGTGTTCGCGGATTCTCTCAAGCATGTGAGGCCTTGGCTCCAAAACGCGGCTTTTGAAAAAAACAAAGGCGCCTCGCGGCGCCTTTGTGCAAAAAATGGCGGAGTGGACGGGACTCGAACCCGCGACCTCCGGCGTGACAGGCCAGCATTCTAACCGACTGAACTACCACTCCGCCGAAACTTGGTGGGTGCTGAGGGTTTCGAACCCCCGACCCTCGCCTTGTAAGGGCGACGCTCTACCGCTGAGCTAAGCACCCAAGGCGAACGAGACGATTAGTTTACTGCATCCTTCAACGCTTTGCCAGCCTTGAACGCGGGCGATTTCGACGCCTTGATCTTGATGGTGTCACCCGTTTGCGGATTGCGGCCCTGACGCGCAGCGCGCTTACGCACGGAGAACGTACCGAAGCCCACGAGGGTCACGGTATCGCCCTTCTTGAGAGCCTTCTTGATGACTTCCACCACTGCGTCAACGGCGCGACCAGCGTCAGCCTTGGTGAGCTCGGCGGAATCAGCGACTGCGTTGACAAAATCAGACTTGTTCATTCTCGACTCCCTGGGCGGGCATCCCCGCGGATTTATTCTGTCGGCGCGCCTTCAAGTCGAAGGCCGCCGGCTGCATTCAGCCATCGGGCACACGTGCCGCGGCTGCGCACTGTTATACCAGCGGCCCCTCAGGCAGGCAATACGCGAGAAGCAGTAACGGCGCGGTTTCCAAGCGAAAATCGCGCCTGAAATTGTTAATGCGCACGCCCTGCACCCGGGCCTTTCCCGCCCGTTTTCGCCTTCGCCTTTGGAGCGGACTTCACTGACTTGGGTGCCGCTGCTGCAGCGCCCTCAACAGTGGGCTGAAGGGGGCGTTCGAGCGCCAGATCGAGCACCTCGTCGATCCACTTCACGGGCACGATCCTCAGACCTTCCTGCACCGAGGCAGGTAGGTCAACCAAGTCCTTCCGATTCTCTTCCGGGATGATCACGGTGCGGATTCCGCCGCGAAGCGCTGCCAGCAGCTTCTCTTTCAAGCCACCGATCGGCAGCACTCTGCCGCGCAAAGTGATTTCACCGGTCATGGCCACATCCGCTCGCACCGGCACCTTGGTCAAGGCCGACACTAATGCGGTCACCATAGCGATACCCGCACTTGGGCCGTCCTTCGGCGTCGCGCCCTCAGGCACATGAATGTGGGTGTCGAGCTTCTGATGAAACTCGGGATCAATACCCATGGAAACGCTGCGTGCCCGAACCACGCTGTAGGCAGCCTTGATCGACTCCTGCATCACTTCGCCCAGTTGGCCCGTCAGAACGAACTGACCCTTGCCTGGGGACAGACTGGCTTCGATCTGCAACAGATCACCACCCACCTCGGTCCACGCCAGACCGGTCGCCAAACCAATCTCGTTTTGGGTTTCCGCGCGGCCAAAGTCGTACTTGCGAACGCCCAGATACTTCTCAAGATTCTTCGAATTGACTTGAAGTGGCTTCTTCGCCGCAGGCTTGCTGCCTTTCTTCGGCACAGGCGCGGGGCCCGCAAGCGCGATTTCCTTCACAACCTTACGGCAAATCTTGGCGATCTCGCGCTCAAGGCTGCGCACGCCGGACTCACGCGTGTAGTAGCGCACCACATCGCGAAGTGCCGACTCCGCAATCACCAATTCATTGTCGCGCAGGCCATTGGCCTTCAATTGCTTCGACAGCAAGTAGCGCATTCCGATACTGAGTTTCTCTTCCTCGGTATAGCCGGGAATGCGAATGATCTCCATGCGATCCAGCAAGGGGCCGGGAATGTTGAGCGAATTCGAGGTCGCTACGAACATCACTTCGGACAGATCAAGGTCCACTTCTAGGTAGTGGTCGTTGAAGCTGTGGTTCTGCTCCGGATCCAACACTTCCAGCAGCGCCGACGACGGATCGCCGCGGAAGTCCATGCTCATCTTGTCGATCTCGTCGAGCACGAAGAGCGGATTCTTGCTGCCGATCTTGTTGAGGTTCTGCACGATGCGGCCCGGCATTGAACCGATGTAGGTGCGCCGATGGCCACGAATCTCGGCCTCGTCGCGCACGCCGCCCAAGCTCATGCGCACAAACTTGCGGTTCGTGGCTTTCGCGATGCTTTGGCCCAACGATGTTTTGCCCACACCGGGCGGCCCAACGAGGCAAAGGATCGGGCCGCGCATCTTGCTGACCCGCGATTGCACCGCGAGGTACTCAAGAATGCGGTCTTTCACTTTCTCCAAACCGAAGTGATCGGCATCCAAGACCTGCTGCGCCGCCTTCAGGTCCTTGCGCACCTTGGTGCGCTTCTTCCACGGCACACCCACCAACCAATCAATGTAGTTGCGCACCACCGTGGCTTCCGCCGACATCGGCGACATTTGCTTGAGCTTGCTGAGTTCGGCCTTCGCCTTGGTCTCAACAGGCTTGGGCATC
>JAIXVL010000072.1 GCA_027483045.1 Lysobacteraceae bacterium | reverse complement strand
CGCGACTTGATCTCGGCCAGGATGGCGGCCATGACCAAGTACTCGGCGGCCAGCTCGAAGCGCAACTCCTGCAGCACGTCGATGTAGCCGATGTACTGGCGGGTGATCTCGGCGACCGGGATATCGAGGATGTCGAGGTTCTGGCGGCGGATCAGGTAGAGCAGCAGGTCGAGCGGGCCCTCAAACGACTCAAGGATGACCTCGAGTGCATCGGGCGGAATGTAGAGGTCCTGCGGCATCTGCAGAACAGGCTGGCCGCGGACAAGGGCCAGCGGCATTTCCTGCTGCTGCGGCGGTGTCGGGAACGCCTCGGCAATGGTGCTCGCCGGGTGGTCTGTCACTGCGTTTTCCTCATGGGCCGGCAAACCGGTCACGGGGCGATACCTGCGTTGCGAACCAAGGCCCCTCCAAGAGGGTGGGTAGACCAAAGACTGGTCGGTGAAAAAAGGGTCGATCGGCAGATCGAGTCGCGGCGAGCCGCAGGGCGGTGCTTAGTCGATATCAACAGGAGTAAAGCCCTGACGCACCAGTTCGGGTGTAGGCAGGGTGCAATCGATGATGCTCGTCGGGCCTGGTGGGCAATGTCCGGCATCCAACATCACATCAACGGCGTGCAACCAGAGATCAGCCACTTCGTCGGATTCGTTGCCCGAAAATGTTGCTTCGTCGGCATCCATTCCTGGGCTACGCAGCGTGGTGGACAAGAGCACTTCGCCGCAGGCTTCCAGCAGCGCGAGGGCTACCGGGTGGTCTGGGACGCGAATGCCGATGTCGCGGCGCTTGCTGCGAGCGCCTTGTTTCAAGCGGTTTGGGAGCTGCCCGGAGGCCGGCAGAATGAACGTGACGGGTCCGGGGCTCAGGCGACGCAACAGGCGGAAAGCCGAATCATCGAGCCGGGCGAACCGGCTTGCGTCGCTGATTGACCGGCAGAATAGGGTGAAGGGGTGCCGGCTGTCCAGTTGCCGAAGCTGCCGAACCCGTTCCTCTGCATCGGTGCCGTTCAGGCTCCAGACCAGGGAGTAGCCCGCATCGGTGGGGCAAACCCCCAATCCGCCCGCATTCAGGCGGGCTGCAGCCCGCTCCACCATCCGGGCCTGCGGGTTGACGGGGTGGACCTCCAAACGGACGGCGTCACCGGCCTTCAAGGCTGTGTCCCTTCCACCCAGTCCTCGAGGCCATAGCGCGAGAGTATTCCGGCGAGCTCCCCAGATTTGCGCAGTTCACGCAATTGCGTGTCGAAGACGCCGGCCAAGGCAGCGTGCCGCGCGCTAAAGGGCGAAAATCCGATGACGATATTGTCTCCGGGAACTCGGCCTTCGAGACGAAACTTGGGTTCGTTGGGCCGTTGAGTCGCTGCATAGAGCAGCACGTTCCGATTTTCGATAAACACATCAATGCGCCCAGCCTCGAGCTTTCTGAGGCTGGTTTCTAGTGGTGCTTCACCCGTTGCCACGTCGATCAAGTTTGGATCGTTTCGATGCTGGGCAATCCAATCATCCACTTCGGGGAAGTAGGGATAGTCGGCAGTTACGCCCAGGGTGACCCCACTGAGGTCGGCGAGGCCGCGATAACGCCATGCAGAGTCTGCACGCACGGCAAAACTGCTTTCGTCCCTTCCCACGGGCAATTCAGGCATCACAAGATTGCGCACATTGCGCGGCGTTGCTCCCAAAACGACGGCCGCTCGGCCTTCTTGCGTCTCCTTGAGCGCTCGCGGCCAGGGCATTACCCGATAGTCGATGCGGTAACCCAAGGGTTCGAACACGGCGCGGACCAAGTCCACCAAATAGCCTTGCTGCCGCGCGCTTCTGGAACAGGTGTATGGGCACCATTCGTCAGCCACCACCATCAGTGTTTCGACTTCCTGACGCGGCGCTGCAATGTTTGGGGCCGCAAGAAGCGGTCCCGAGAACAAGGCTAGCGCGGATGCAAAGCGTGCCGCCGATGCCGCAGAGGCACGAAGTCCAAGAATGATCTGATGGGGAATGGACACAGAAGATTTCAGCGCCGAGCCGCCCTCGGCTTGCTGCTGAGTTCGTCGGTCATCGGACCAAATTCGATGCTGGCCGGCGCGCTCAAGGACTTGACGCGGTCACGGGCCACGGCGCGTGCGCCGCCCTGCAACTGGCCAATGCTGAAACGCTCCTGCACCTGGGTGACCTGCAGTTCGCCAATCGGCGTTTCGCTGGAACCCAGCGATATGCCTGTTTCCGGATCGATCAAGGCTTCGCCCGGCCGCACGACCGCCAAGCGATCACCCACGGCAACCGCGTCGGCGCCCAGGTTCAGGTAGGCCTGCGAGCCTTCGACCTTCACGATGCTGCCCGATGCGGGCTGCGAGCCGATTTGCTTCGCCAGTTCGAAAACTGCTTCGTTGATCGACGCCATCACTGCTTGCCCGATCGGCGTGCGCGAGTACTGACCCACGAAGCCACCCATCGCACCGCCACCGCCGAAGCCCACGCCGCCAAATCCGATGCCGGATTCCTTCACTTCGCGCTCGATCTGTTTGGTGAACACCACTTCGCTCGTGGTGGCATTGATCAGGCGAATGTTCATGCCCAAGGAAGACGAGGACGAATTAACGCTCACGCCACCCAGCAGGCCGCCAAATGCACCGCCCAAGCCAGCAGCATTCGCCAAGCCGCCCACATTCGTGGACTTCGCGCTGGTCCCCGGGTCGTACGCAGTGATGACCGCTTCAACAAGGTATTCGGCACCGAGAATCTGGCCCATGCCGGCTGCGGAAGGCGTGGCCACCCGGCCGCTGGCTCCGAAGTCCTGCTCCTGCATCACATTGCCGATGGCCTGACGCTCAACCAAGCGGAAACGCCCGCTCTGATTTAGGGCATCAGTGATCATGGCTTCAATGCCGTTGACCGGCACCGTCTGGAAGGCCCAATCGACGCTCGACGATCCGTACTGATCGTTTGCGGTGTAGCTCGATACGCTCGATGTGTTGTCGATCTTGCTCACCGCGACTCGCGCTTTGCGGCCGGCGTAGGGCGACCAGCGCAGCTGCACCAGTCGGAGCGTATTCACGGGCGTGAGGTCTTGCGGAAGGGCAATGTCAGAGCCGCCCGTGGTCGAGAAAGCCAAGGACTCGGCATGTGCGGGCGCGGCCAGTGCCGCCGTCAATGCAAGGGCAAGAATCAGGGGGCGAAAGGTGTTCATCGGCGGGTTCCTTCTCAAGAGCGACGGCGGGTACAGAAGAGGGGGCGCACCTGCGCTATCCAAGTCTAGCGGATGAGTCTGCGGGCTACACTGTCAGCCATGTCCGAGACCATTTCTCCATTTCGCTGGTACCTCATTGTTGGCCGCGACGCGCCGGATGCTGCGGCGGCACGAGCACACGCAAGGCCCGCGCACCTTGCTCGCCTTCAAGGGCTTCTCGAAGCCCATCGCCTGAAAGTGGCTGGTCCGCTGCCTCGAATCGATGGCATGTCGCCCGCCGAGGGGGGTGTGAGCGGCAGTGCCATCGTGGCGGCTTTCGCCGATCTGGCGGCAGCGCGCGCCTGGGCCGATGCCGACCCCTATGTGGAAGCGGGCGTCTACGCGTCGGTCGAGATTTCGCCCTTTCTGCCCGTTCTGCCATGAGCGTGCCGTTGACGCGCGAACAACGGGGCCCTGCCATTGAATTGGCGCTGCGCGATGCTCTTTCCCCCGTCTTCCTTGAGCTTCAGGACGAAAGCCACAAGCACCGCGGTCATGCCGGGGCAGCGGACGGCCGCAGCCATTTCGCCGTGAGGCTGGTGAGCGCGCACTTTTCGGGCCTGCGCCCTTTGGCCCGGCACCGCCTTGTGTACGAAGCGCTAGGGAGCCTGATGGAGACCGACGTTCACGCCTTGGCCATTGGCGCCTGGGCCCCCGGCGAGCCGGGTGCTCCGGGGTAGGGGCTGACATCGGCCCTGACGGGGGGCGGCAGAGCGGCTAAACTGGCCCACCTGCCTGCCGTTCGCTCCTTTTGCATCAAGGGCTTGCACGACAGGCGACTCCCGTTTCTTTCTGCGTGTGCCGGGCCAAGCCTTGCGCGCGCTTCCGGACCTCGACCCGCGCATGCGTCTTTCCACGATCAAGCTGGCTGGCTTCAAAAGCTTCGTCGACCCGACGACGCTTCATCTTCCGACCAACATGACCGGTGTCGTCGGTCCGAATGGTTGCGGCAAGTCGAACATCATCGACGCCGTGCGTTGGGTGATGGGCGAGAGTTCGGCCAGTCGTCTCCGTGGCGACTCGCTGACCGACGTGATCTTCTCCGGATCTTCGTCGCGTAAGCCGATCAGCCAAGCCACCGTCGAGCTGGTGTTCGATAACTCAGACCAAGCGATTGCCGGCGAGTTTGCGAAGTACAACGAGATTTCAGTCAAGCGTTTGGTCTCGCGTGATGGCCAAAGCAGCTACTTCCTCAATGGTGCACGCTGCCGCCGCCGCGACATCACCGATCTTTTCCTCGGTACCGGCTTGGGGCCGCGCAGCTACTCCATCATCGAACAGGGGATGATTTCGCAGGTCATCGAGGCCAAACCCGAAGAGTTGCGCCTGTTCTTGGAAGAAGCGGCAGGAATCTCGAAGTACAAAGAGCGCCGCAAGGAAACCGAAAGCCGCATCAAGGGCACTCGCGACAATCTTGATCGACTGAATGACCTGCGCGAAGAGATCGACAAGCAGCTTGAGCACTTGAAGCGCCAAGCACGCGCAGCCGAGCAGTATCAGGCGTTGCAAGCCGACCATCGCGAGAAAGACGCGCAATTGAAGGCTCTGGAGTACCGCAGGCTGGTGCGCGAACTTGAGCTGATGACTGCGTCGCTGCTCGACGATGAAACCAAACTGCAGATGCTGCTTGCGGAGCAGCGCGAAGCCGAAGAGCAGGGCGAGCTCACGCGCATTCAACATGCCGAAGCCAGCCAGCATCTGGGTCGCGCGCAGGCCGAGAGCTATCGCATCGGTGGCGAGTTGGCGCGCATTGAGCAGCAGATGCAGCATCAGCGCGAGTTGAAGCGCCGCTTGGAGACCGCTCGCCAAGAGGCCGATAGCGCCCTGGCTGAAGTCATGCGCCACATCGAAACCGATGACGCTCAGCTGCAGCAACTTTCTGAAGCCGTCGCCGAAGCCGAGCCACGTTTGGAAACTTTGCGCGATGGTGATGCCGAGCGACAGGACGTTCTGCGCGAGGCGGAAGCGCGTTTGGCTGATTGGCAGCGTCGCTGGGACGAGTACGCCCGTTCCTATGCCGAGTCTTCGCGCGCGGCCGAAGTGGAACGCACCAAGATCGAGTTCCTCGAGCGCCAGTCGCTCGATTCCAACCGCCGCCGCGAGGCCATGGTTACCGAGCGTGCGGGTTTGGATGTCAGCACGCTGAGCGACGCCTTGGAGGCTTTGGCGCTCGATCATGAAACCAAGCGTGCTGGGCTCGATGCCTTGGCAGAGCTTCTGGAAACCAAGAAAGCCACGTTGCTGGAGATTCAAGAACAGCAGCGCGCGCAGCAAACCGAACTCGCTGATGTACGCAAGCAAGTGCAGGGTGCGCGCGGCCGTATGGCTTCGCTGGAAGCACTGCAGCACGCGGCACTGGGTCAGGAAAAGAACGCTGCCTTGGAGTGGATCAAGGCGCAGGGCTTGGCCGAAGCGCCGCGCCTCGGCGAGGTGCTTCAGGTGGAGCCCGGTTGGGAAACCGCCGTGGAAACCGTGTTGGGCCACTTGCTTGAGGCTGTGGTGCATGACGCGCCGCAGGACCTCCAGCAGGCCTTGGCTGCGCTCTCGCAGGGCCGCGTCGCCTTGGTCGATGGTTCGCAGGGAAGTGTTGAGGTTCCGGCGGGTAGCTTGGCCGAGAAAGTGCAGGGTCCGAAGGCCATTCGCGCATTACTCGCACCTGTGTTTGCTGTGGAAGCGCATGAAGCCTCTGAGCGTCGCCGCACTTTGCGCGACGGCGAGGCGATGATTGATCGCGCTGGCCTGTGGGAAGGACGTGGCTGGCTGCGCCTGATCAAGAGCGGCGAGTCACAGCAAGGTGCTTTGGCGCGAGAGCGTGAGATTCATGAGCTTCGTGATCTCATCGCACAGCTGGGCCATCGCGAGCAGAGCTTGCTCGCCGCGCAAGCCCAACACCGCGATGGCCTTTTGGTGGCCGAGCAAGCGCGCGAAGACGCCCAGCGCAGCCTCTATTTGGCGCATCGCAGCGTGTCGGAAATGGGTGGCCAGTTGCAGAGTCAGCGTGGTCGCTTGGAAACGGCGCAGTCGCGCATGGCCACCCTTGAGCGCGAGCTCGCTCAAATGGTGCAGGCGATGGACGCGGGGCAGTTGGAGATCCGAGAAGCGCGTGGCCGATTGGAAGTCGCCACCGAGCGCATGGGCGACTTGGAAGAGCAGCGCCAGAAGCTTGAGACCGAGCGCCGACTGTTCACCGAGCAGCGCGAAACAGCGCGTGCATCGGCTCGCGAAGCACGCGAGGCGGCCCATCAGCTGGCCTTGGCTTTGGAGGCGCAGCGCACGCGCGTGAATGCACTCGGCCAATCGCTTGAGCGTTTGCGCGCACAGCAAAACCAATTGGCGGCGCGTCGCGATGAGCTGGCGGCGCAGCTTCAGGACGGCGACACGCCCATCCATACGCTAGAAGGCGAACGTCAGTTGTTCTTGGAACAGCGCGTCTTGGCCGAGTCTGATTTGGCCGCTGCGCGCTCCAGTCTTGATGGTATCGAGCAGGAACTTCGCGGCTATGAGCAACGCCGCCAGCAGCGCGATCAAGCCGCTTTGCTTCAGCGCGAGCGCATCACCCAGCGCCGCATGGAAGCGCAGGCCCTCGAGATCAAGTCACAACAGCATGTTGAAGCCATCGCCCAAGCCGGATTGGAACTTGAGGCCGTGGTTTCGGGCTTGCCTGAAGATGCCCGTGCCGATGCGTGGGCGCGCGTGATCAGCGAGTTGGAAGGCAAGATGCGCCGGTTGGAACCGGTCAATCTGGCTGCGATTCAGGAGTACGCGGAGCAAAGCGAGCGCAAGGCTTACCTCGATACGCAAAACGCCGACCTCGTGGCGGCGCTTGAGCAGCTCGAAGACGCCATCCGAAAAATCGATCGCGAGACGCGTGGTCGCTTCAAGGAAACCTTCGATCGCGTCAACGCTGGTGTGCAGGAGCTGTTCCCGCGCCTGTTCGGTGGCGGTCACGCCTATTTGGAACTCACCGGCGAAGACCTGCTCGACACGGGTGTGGCCATCATGGCGCGTCCCCCGGGCAAGCGTGTTTCGAACATCACCTTGCTCTCGGGCGGCGAAAAAGCGCTGACGGCGGTGTCTTTGGTGTTCGCAATCTTCCGCCTCAATCCGGCTCCGTTCTGCTTGCTCGACGAAGTGGACGCGCCGCTCGACGAGGCCAACGTGGGGCGCTTCTGCACCATGGTGAGCGAGATGAGCGAGAAGGTGCAGTTCCTTTTCGTCAGCCACAACAAGGCCACCATGGAGGCCGCCAAGCAACTGGCCGGCGTGACCATGCGCGAGCCAGGCGTATCTCGCTTGGTGTCGGTGGATCTTGCTGAAGCCTCGCGACTCGTTGGCGCGGCCTAGGCCTGCGGCATAATCTTTTCATCTGCGATTTTCTTGGAGTCTGACGAATGGAGTTTTCGGGCATGAGCGATGCCACTGCCTTGCGGATTGCCATTGGCGCCGCGTTCGTGGTGCTCATGGTGGTGATCTGGCTGGTCGGCAGAAAAAAGCCCGAACAAGTGATCCGTCGAGAGCCCGGTGAATCAGAGCGTTTGGCCGCTGCCTTTCCGGGCGCGCGTCGCGAGCCCACCTTGGGCGAATCCATCGGCAATGTGGACGGCGATGGCCCGGAACTCGAAGCCGAGCGCGGCATCGCGATGGACGACGAGGCTCCGGTGTCGCCCACCACGTCGACCTTGGGGGCTCGCCCCGAGGCAGGCTTTGATCGCATCGTGACGCTCTACCTCGCTGCACGCGCCGGTGAAGTGCTGCACGGCACCGACATCGTGGTGGCTTGCGAGAAAGCGGGCCTGAGCTACGGGCACATGGGCATCTTCCATCGCCTTGATGACAACCATCCCGAGCGTGGCCCCATCTTCAGCTTGGCCAATTTGGTGAAGCCGGGCTCGTTCGACATGAGCCGCTTGAACGAGATTCGTACGCCGGGCGTCAGCCTCTTCATGACATTGCCTGGCCCGCTTCCGGCCTTGGACGGTTGGGAGACTTTGCTACCTGCTGCACAGCGCATGGCGGAGTTGCTTGATGCGGTTTTGCTCGATGAAGAACGCAACGCACTGGGTCGCCAGCGCATTGCGCATCTGCGCGAAGAAATGCGCAATTACGATCGCAAGCGCGAAGCACAGAACGTTCGCTTCTAAGGCGTTGTCATGAGTAGCCGGGCTCTGCGTGCGGATGAACTGCGAAAGCTCATCGCTGCCGCAGACCATGCGTACTACCAACTCGATGCGCCTACCGTGCCCGATGCGGAGTATGACCGCTGGATGCTCGAGTTACGCGCGCTCGAGGCTGCAGAGCCTGAGTTAATCACGGCGGATTCGCCGACTCAACGTGTCGCCGGTCGAGCGTCCAGCACGTTTTTGGAGGTGCAGCATGCCGTGCCGATGCTCAGTCTCAATAACGCTTTCTCAGAAGCGGAAGTCGCGGATTTCGTCCGCCGAATTGCCGAAGGGATAGGCGGCGCCGAGCCTGACTTCTCCGTGGAACCCAAGATCGATGGTCTCGCCATCACCTTGCGTTATGAAGATGGGCTTCTGGTGCAAGGTGCAACCCGCGGTGATGGCGCTACGGGTGAGGATGTCATCGCCAATCTGCGCACCATTCGATCCATTCCCTTGCGGCTGACGGGCCAAGCACCCGAAGTGTTGGAAGTGCGTGGCGAGGTCTACATGCCCAAGGCCGGATTCGAGCGCTACAACGCCGAAGCCTTGGCCCGAGGCGAAAAGCCTTTGGCTAATCCGAGGAATGGCGCAGCAGGTTCGCTCAGACAGCTCGACCCACGCATTACTGCAAAGCGGCCTTTGGCCTTTTTTGCGTATGGCGTGGGTGAAGTGCGCGGTTTGGACCTGGCGGAGACCCACTCTGCGATGCTGCGTCAAATGCGTGATCTCGGCCTGCCTCTTGCGCCCGAAGCCACCGTAGCGCAGGGCATTTCTGGCCTGATGGCCTACTACGCGCGCATCGGTGCGGAACGCGACACGCTTCCGTACGACATTGACGGCGTGGTGTACAAGCTGGATCAACGTTCGCTGCAAGAACGCTTGGGCTTTCTTTCCCGCGCGCCGCGCTGGGCCATTGCGCATAAGTTTCCGGCTCAAGAAGAATTGACGACGCTCGAAGCGATCGACGTGCAAGTGGGTCGTACCGGTGCCATCACGCCGGTGGCTCGCCTCAAACCCGTTCGCGTGGGCGGCGTGGTGGTGACCAACGCGACCTTGCACAACATCGATCAAATTGCGCGCCTTGATGTGCGCGTGGGCGACACAGTGGTGGTTCGGCGTGCAGGTGATGTCATCCCTGAAGTGGCGCGCGTGGTTCTAGAGCGTCGGCCGCTTGCAGTGGACGGTTCGCCGCTGAACGCGAGTTTCGCCATTCCAACGATTTGCCCCGAATGTGGTTCGGCCATCGAACGCGTGGAAGGCGAAGCGGTGTCACGCTGCACGGGCGGCCTATTCTGTCCGGCTCAACGCAAACAGGCGCTCATCCACTTTGCATCGCGACGCGCGATGGACATCGAGGGTTTAGGCGAACGTTTGGTCGAGGACTTGGTCGACTTCGGCTATGTGGAGACGGTGGCTGACTTGTATCGCCTTCGCTTGGATGATTTGGTGGCGATGAAGCGCCGCGCCGATGAGCGCGATGGGGTGACGCCCGAGACGGTGAAACAGGGAAAGATCGCGACGCGTTGGGCAGAGAACTTGCTGGGCGGCATCGACCAAAGCCGCAGTACGACGCTTGAGCGCGTGCTTTTTGCCTTGGGCATTCGTGACGTGGGCGAAGCCACGGCCAAGCAGTTGGCGCGCTGGTTTGGTGGCTTGGATGCCTTGATGTCAGCGAGTATCGAGGAATTGCTCGCTGTGCCCGATGTGGGTCCCGTCGTGTCTTCGCGGATCGCGGGTTTCTTCGCGGAACTGCACAACCGTGAAGTGATTGCCGCACTCCGCGCTGCGGGTGTGCAGTGGCCTGAAGGCATGCCTCAGCGCACCGTTGAAGGGCCTTTGGCGGGGAAGACCGTGGTGCTCACGGGAAGTCTGGCGGCGTTTAGTCGCGACGAAGCTGGTGCTCGGCTTGAAGCCTTGGGCGCGAAAGTGGCGGGCAGCGTTTCGAAGAAGACATCGTTGCTTGTGGCTGGCGAAGCGGCCGGTTCCAAGCTCGACAAAGCCCGCGAGCTCGGCATTGACGTGTGGGACGAGGCGGCATTGCTCGCTTTTCTCGCAACGCACTCTGAGTCGTCTGCGTGAGTGCTCCTCATCATCACGACCGCCATGAACGCCTCCGCTTTCGTGCGCGCCTGAATGCGCTTCTGCGTAGCTTCTTCGCCGAGCGTGGCGTGGTGGAAGTCGAGACGCCGGTGCTCAGTGTTGCAGGCAACACCGACCCCAACATCGCCAGTTTTCAGCTGCAATTCTCTGGTCCGATCTCTGCAGGTTCTCGGCAACGTTGGCTGCGCACATCGCCCGAATTCCCATTGAAGCGCCTGTTGGCTGAGGGCTTCGGCGACTGCTACGAACTGGGACGCGTGTTCCGCGATGGAGAAGCCGGCGGAAGGCACAACCCCGAGTTCACCATGCTCGAGTGGTACCGGGTGGGGTGGACGCATTTGCAGTTGATCGAGGAAGCCATCGCATTGGTGCAAGCCGCCCGCGCACTTGCGGGGAAGACCGCCGCGCCCGTCCGCATCATCGATTTCGCCGGTCTATACCGCGAGACCTTGGGCCTCG